>NZ_JACJQV010000016.1 GCF_014696875.1 Microcystis wesenbergii FACHB-1317
CTGTGTAAGACAGTACATGGTTTTTTAACTGTGGTATGCGACGGTGGTGGAAGCAGAAACTTAAATCGTGAGGTTTAGGAATCGCCGCACTTTTAGGGCGGCGAGGATGTCAACTCTAGGCTACCCCGAAAACCAGAGACTTCACCTAACCCGCACCGCTGCCCAATAAAAATAAACTTAACAGGGTGCCACCATTCCAGAGACTATGAACCAACATCGAGGATAATAAATTTTTCGAGCGGGTGTAAACAAAGCCAAGAACACAACCTAGGACGGTTAAAGGCAGCACTTCTGACAAATTTTGGTGAGCAAGGGCAAAAATCAAACTACTAAGAGCAATCGCACCCCAAACAGGCAGATAACGAGTCAAAGAAGCTAGTAAAAAGCCGCGAAAGACAATTTCCTCGAAAAAAGGAGCGGCAAGAGAAGCAGTAAAGCCAAAACAGATTAAAGCGAAAGTATTCTGGGATTCTAGGGCTAAAGTCAGCAGCGGGTTACTACCCCCTTGTCCTTGCCAAATTAGTTGATTGAGCAAAGAAACGATAATAACGAGGGGTAAAGCGACGAAATAGCCGGCTAATCCCCAGAGGAGCCAAGGACTAAAGAGTTTAAAACGAAACCAATCGGGAGGTAAAGGGCGAAAAGGCTTGATTGCTAGATATAAAACCGATAAACTGCTCACTGTTAAGGCTAAATAACTAACTACAACGTATATTGCTTTAGCTTCTAGGTTAAATTTTTCGGGATTGAGACTCAAGAAACTCGATAAAATCGCAAAAATTCCTGGTAAAACAATTTGTCCGACGAAAAAGAAACCGATAATTATTCCCCACCAGAGGGTTTCTCCTCCCCACTTAGTTTGCCAAGCGAGACTATCATCTAAAAAGAGCAGCGCTCGCTGTTGACGGAGAAGCCACTGCACTAATAAAAAGATCAACAGCACAAAACCGATTAAACCGCCGATAAGAGGCAACAAAGCCACTAAAATTAGTTTAATTAACGCATTAGCCGCTACTTCACTCTGTTTTTCCTCTAAAGCGAGTAAATCCTCTTGACGATTTTCGAGACTATATAATTTTTCCAGAATGGTATAACGGAACCATCCTTGAAAATTGCGATCGATTCTCGCTTCAGCATCGGCAGCAATTTCGGGGGGTTCACTGTACAATCCCTCTAACAGCAGCGCATTTCGTAAAATAGCAGGTTTATAGTTCTCAAATGCTGATTTTTCCTTGATGTCTTGCCAGATTTGCCGTGCTGAATCCAAGTCACCTTGACTAGCTTGAATGAGACTTAATTTCAGTTCTAAATCCTTTAGGGAATTGATTTCCCGCTCAAGGGATTTTTTTTGTTCGGGATTAACTGCTGATTTTTTTAGTTCGGTGATTGTTTTTTTGGCACTTTTCTGGGCGGATAAATACTGTTCCTCGGCAGTGGTATAAGTATCTTCACCAATCAGGGAAGTTTGCATTAATTTAAGATTAGCAAATTCCTCGCTATTAGGATCAGCATCGGTGCTTAGAGTCGTAGCTTGTAGGTTGAGATTGGTTTGATATAGTTGAATATTAGATTGGATTTGAGGCTGATTAACACTGGAAATTAAAGCTGTAACCACTGGAGTTAAGGCAATAATTGTTAAGACAAAAGCGATCGCTTGTTTGAGACTTTGCCAAGGGAGTTTTTTTGAGAAATTATCGAACATGAAAATAGTTAAGTGGGAGTTAGAGGTTAGCTGATGGAGTGATGGGGATTGGGTGATAAGCTTTTACGCATTTAAGTTACATTGACAGCATTACCCTTATTTTTAAGTTTTCTACTCCATTTAATAATCAATCCCCCTTCATTTAAAAGCTGATTGACTACTTTTTCCA
>NZ_JACJQV010000160.1 GCF_014696875.1 Microcystis wesenbergii FACHB-1317
ATTTTATCATCAAGATATAGGAATCGGAGACGGCGTTTTGGTCTGAGATTTAATTTAATCGCTGGCATTTACAACTATGAACTTGCTTTAGGCTATCATCAAGTAGCTGAATAGGACTTTTGCAGGAGGTCTATTGAGCAGGCGATTGCTGGATTGAAAGAAGCCACACGGCTTTACCTAGAGGAATTTACCTTACCAGAAACATCCCCTAGATTTGTGACCAGTATTGAGGTTAGTTATGCCTAAGCTGCCACGAATCTCTAGTCGGGAGGCAGTTAGATCTCTTGAACGCTTAGGCTTCGAGCAAGTTCGTCAAACAGGTAGCCATGTTGTGATGAAGAAAGAAACCGAAGAGGGCAAAATTGGTTGTGTTGTCCCTGTACATCAGGAATTGAAGGTTGGTACATTAAGTGGAATTCTGAAACAAGCCCAAGTCACAGTTGAAGAGTTCATTGAACATCTGTAAAGTCTGACAAATCACTGCACTCGAAGTGATACCAAAAATATTTAGTCCCCCCAGAGAACCCCCTTAGTCCACATAGCACACTTTTCTTTTTTTGTCAAATTTTATGTTAAGAAATATGTAACTAATGGATAGGGGGACTGTCAAAGATTAACCGTCTTCGTATTCGGGGATTCTCTCTTTTTTCTTCTCGGTGATATTGATGCGGGGGGGATTGTAATCTGGTTCCACGTCATCATCCCACATATCATCCTCGGCCTTATCTTCGTAATCGTCGTACTGAGGACGAGAAAAGCTTTCTGCGCGTTCTGAGCGAGCCTCTCCCCAGTTATCTTCTTCTTCCTCGTATTCTTGCTCATAATAACGAGCTTCGGCCCGTTTTTGCGGTGGGGGATTGGCCCGCAGGGGTTCTTTTTCCCATTCGTCTTCACTCCAGCGTTCTTCAACGGGTTTAGCGGCCTCCACGGGAGTGCGGAGGGGAATACCCGTACCTAACTGATTTTCTGGGCGAGCAGCGGGGGTATAATAAGCTTCTTCCTCTTCTCTTTCCCAGGGGGGACGACCAATACCCAAACGTTCCAAAACCCCCACACTAACTTGGGTGAGACGTTCCTCGGCCCCTTCAAAGACGATTAAGCGATTCGGACCGCTGCTAACCACTTCTTCAATGGAAATTTCGTAGGTACTGATCAATTGTTCGGGGATCAGAGGCAATCCTAGGGAAGCAATGATAATGGAATGTAATTGACCACTAAGGGGATCAAATTGATAATCGCGGACTTTGCCTAAAGGTTCGCCGGTTTCCGTGATCACTTCACTACCGATTAAGGGAGTATAAGCATCGATATCGACGGATTCCAAGACGTTATCATCTTCAACGAGAACCACGTCTCCCGTCTGACTGATGCTCGATAAATACATATATTGAGGCATTCCCGACAAGGAGAGGATATTATCGCGGAGTCCCAGGGCAACCACTTCTCGTTGATCGATATCTACTAGGATATCTTTAACAACGCCGAGTTTTTTGCCTGTATTGCGAGTGATAACCTGTGTATTTAAAAATTCTGAACGTAAGCGACTATTCTCTGTGATCATTTTTTCCTATGGGTAGGCGTTAGGTCGTGGGAATACGAATTAGTGTAGGCTTAATATATAGGGCGAGATCGAGGGTTAATTTACCGATATTGGCTTAGATCTTAAAGTTCCCTGAGATTAACACTTTTTTTGGCCTTGTTTGGGCGATAGTTTCGGGTGATAGATAGGGTTAAACCCATTTTAGCTAATTCTTTACATTTTTTTAGTAACAACAAAGCAGGAGCTAGAGAGAAACTCCCTTGGCTCCTGCTGTCTAGATTCTGATTACATAGTTAAGGACTGCACCTCAGTTTCGATCAGTTTAGCCAAGTCTTGCAGGAAGGAGGCAGCATCGGCCCCGTAGATGACTCGGTGGTCACTGGTGAGATTAACCGTCATCTGTTTTTGCACTCCGAATAAACCATCTTTATTGACGACGATTTGGGGACGGGAAGCACCCACGGCCAGGATTGCACCTTGGTTGGGGGGTAAGATAGCGGTAAAGCGATCGACTCCGAACATTCCCAGATTAGAAATGGTAAAAGTACCGCTATTATATTCTTCCGGTTGCAGTTGTTTACTGCGGGCGCGATCAACTAAATCTTTCCAACTGCGGGAGAGGGAATAGATATCCATCTGGTCAGCAGAGCGCAAAACCGGCGTAATTAAGCCACCACCAGGCATAGCTACGGCTACGGACACGTTAATCGCTCCGTGGTATTGGATTCCTGCGTCGCTATAGCTGGCATTAACGATCGGATGTTTAGCGAGGGTGTTGGCTACTGCTTTTGCTAACAGGGCCGTCATGGTGACACCCTTGGATTTTAGCTGTTGATAGAGTTGATCCAGTGGGTCGGTGGTGATAGTGTAGCCCACTTGGAAGGTGGGAACCTGTAGGCTAACCGACATATTCTGAGCGACGGCTTTTTGCAGAGTGGTGAGGGGAACAGTCCGACCGACTGGGGCGCTGGTTGGAATCGGGGCTTTAGGAGCCGCTACAGGGACGCTGACGGGTTGCGGGGGAGTAATGACAGGAGCGGGGGCGGTGCTGACTTTTCCTGTCGATTTTTCTACGTCTTCGGCGGTAATTCGTCCGTGGGGACCGCTACCCACTAGGGTTTTCAGATCTACCTTTAATTCTTTAGCCAGTTTTTTGGCCCTGGGAGAGGCGACTAAACGGCCATTATCTTTAACGGCGGCGACGGGGATCGAAACGGGAGGCGGAGCGATTTCTGGGGTCTCTACGGGCTTGCTAGGGGCAGCTGCGGCGGTTTTTCCCTGAGCTTTGGCCAGTTCAATTTCCTCTTCAGTTTCGGCGATATAGGCGATCGCTTCCCCCACGGGTGCTTCCTGGCCAGCTTCGACTAAAATTACAGCGAGATAGCCATCATAAAACGATTCCACGTCCATGTCGGCTTTGTCGGATTCGACCACTAACACCGTTTCCCCTTTGCTGACTTTTTCCCCGGGGGACTTCACCCAAGAAACTATTTTTCCTTCGGTCATGGTGGAACTGAGCGCGGGCATGAAGATATCTCGAATCATGGTGGAGTGCTTCTATCTCTAATGTTTTGAGCCATAGCGCATTTTACCACAGTTGATGGGGTTGGGGCTTTTCAGTTATCAGTTATCAGTTATCAGTTATCAGTGAGCAGTAATCAGTTATCAGTGAGCAGTAATCAGTTATCAGTGAGCAGTAATCAGTTATCAGTAATCAGTAATCAGTAATCAGTAATCAGTGAGCAGTAATCAGTGAACTGATAAGCTTTTGACTATAGCGTTTCCTAAGCTAGTGAGGTACACCTATTTTTCTTCCCTTTTGCCTTTTCCCTCTTGCCTTTTGCCTAAAACCCATAACTTTTGTACCTCAGCAGACTGAAAAACGCTATATCTAAATTGCTCGTTAAGATTGCAGGGGAGCGCCGGAGCTGCGGAGCAGGGAGAAGCAGTTTGAGCATTTGTACTAAAATTTCCAAGACGCGGTTTAAATTCAGTACAGCTTAACTCACATCTGATAACTGAAAACTCACATCTGGTAACTGATAACTGGTGACAAAGGGAAAAAGAGAAGGGAAAACAGACCCTTCTCCGTCGTATCTAGACAAAAATTGTTCTAGTTGCCAATAGGGACCGGTTGTGCTTGCAGAGATTCGACTAAACCGCGCACAGCTGCCACCATGGCCACTTCATTATCCAATTGATTGATCGCCGAACCAACACCGATACCGGCCGCTCCAGCAGCGATCGCCATAGGGGCGGTAACGCTGGATAAACCGGAAGCGCAGAGGACGGGAACTTTAACCGCATGGGAAATAGCGTGGGCTGCCGCTAAAGTCGGGGCAGCTTTTTCAATCAGTCCCAAAATACCGGCGTGACGGGGTTGACTGCTAGTGCCGCCTTCAGTTTGAATAATGTCAGCACCCTGACTAACTAGAGCTTCTGCTAGTCTCACCTGTTCATCGAGGGGTAGGATATGGGGAACTGTCACAGACAGGGTAATTTCGGGCAGTAAGTCGCGAGTTTGACGGGTTAGGGCTAAAACTTCCGCAGCTTCAAAAATGCGTCCTTGGGCATAAAAACTATCGAAATTACCGATCTCAATTAAATCGGCCCCGGCCGCCACTGCCATCACCAACAATTCTGGCTCGACGGCCGATACACACACGGGTAAATTTGTCAAGGCTTTTACGGACCCAATTAGGTCAGCATTAGCGGCAATATCGACAAAAGTTGCTCCTCCGGCTGTAGCGGCTTTAACTACTGAGAGAACCTGCGAGCGATCGAAATTATTTAACCCACTAATCACTTTCAGGGCATGACGACGGGCGAAGGCTTGCTGTAAGGCAAAATTGATCATTAATCTACACCTATCTGGAATTCTCAAAAAACATTTTCCCACCTTCTCGCCGATCAGAGGGTGGGATTTGAGAATTCTTAGGGAAATTTTCTTTAATTTAGGTGTTGATTCTCTTGGTTTTTGCGCTTGAGGTTTTGCAGTTGTTGCAGCAGTACCTCGATTTCCGCTTCCAGATGCAGGTATTTCACCTGTTGGTCAGCTTGGTAGGTGGTGCGAATCTGTTTCATGGCGGAGGATTCCTTAGTTAGTACAGTTGTCATAGCGGTATCTATAGAATGCTGATTATGTTTAATTGTTTCAATTTGTGTATAGTACCTTGACAATGTCTTAAAGAAAACCTTTTTATGGTAGTTTCTCAACTGGCACAGGATGAAAGAGGGGAAAAATTCTTGCAACCAAGGGGATCGGAGTGCGATATACTCAGTCGCGAACGATATTGGCAAGCATGACCATGGTAGCGGTAGCAATTTTAGCAGCGGGTAAGGGAACCCGAATGAAGTCCAGCCTTCCGAAAGTTTTACATCCCCTCGGCAGTCGATCGCTAGTGGAACGGGTCCTTAATGTCAGCGAATCCTTACATCCCCGGCGAAAACTGGTAATTATCGGTTATCAAGGGCAACAGGTGCGAAATACTCTACAGCATCTCGAGGATATCGAATTTGTCGAACAAAAGGAACAGTTAGGCACTGGCCATGCTATTCAGCAGTTAATCCCCCATTTAGAGGACTTTCAGGGGGATTTGTTGGTCTTAAATGGCGATGTTCCCCTGTTGCGTCCCGAAACCTTGCAAAATCTTCTCCAGATTCATCAAGACCATGGTAACGCTGCCACCCTCTTAACTGCTAACCTCCCTAACCCGAAAGGTTACGGTCGAGTTTTTTGTGATGGCAATAATCTCGTTAAGCAGATTGTGGAAGAAAGAGACTGTACCGATGCCCAACGACAAAACCACCGGATTAATGGAGGTATATACTGCTTTAATTGGTCAAAATTAGCGGCTATACTGCCTAATTTAACCCCCAATAACGATCAAGGTGAGTATTATCTCACGGATGTGGTCAATTTTCTCGATCCCGTCATGGCCGTGGATGTGGAGGACTGTTTAGAAATTAGCGGCATTAACGATCGCAAACAATTGGCCGCCGCCTATGATATCCTGCAAACTAGAGTCAAAGATGATTGGATGGCCGCTGGAGTCACCATTATTGACCCCGATAGTGTCACCATTGAGGATACTGTCACCCTCAGTCCCGATGTGATTATCGAACCCCAAACCCATCTGCGCGGTGAGACGATAATCGCTTCTGGTTGTCGTATAGGTCCGGGGAGTTTAATCGAAAATAGTCGCATAGGCAGCGATGTAACGGTCTTATTTTCGGTTATTTCTGATAGTCAGGTGGATTCTGGTTGTCGCATCGGTCCCTATGCTCATTTGCGCGGAGAAGCGAAAATTGGGGCTAATTGTCGAGTCGGTAATTTTGTTGAAATTAAAAAAAGTGACATCGGCAATAAAACCAATATTGCCCATTTATCCTATCTGGGAGATGCCACTTTAGGGGAAAAAGTTAACGTTGGTGCGGGAACAATCACTGCTAATTACGATGGTGTAAAAAAACACCAAACTATGATCGGCAGTGGCACAAAAACCGGGGCAAATAGTGTTTTAGTGGCCCCTTTAAAATTAGGAAAAAATGTCACCGTGGCTGCGGGTTCTACAATTACTAGAAATGTCCCCGATAACGCTTTAGTTATTGCTCGCGAAAGTCAGCGTGTGATCGAAAATTGGGCAGATCAGTTTCAGTAGGTTAATTCTGGGATTTAAGCTAAGAAAACTGTTGCTAAATTCCGAGATTAGAGTCAAGATAAACGGGGAGGAAAGAAAGAGGGGTTGAGTACCATTCAACCGGCGTTGCTGATTTGAGTTCTGAATCTTCTTGTGTGGGATTTTTAAAACCTAGACCCAAACTAACTTTTGGATGGATGCAAGGTTGTCATTCATACCTTGATTCAGCAACGCCCTTTTTTTTGCTTCCTCTCAGATTAACTCCTGTCAGTTCGCCGTAACAGACAAGGCAGTCAGTGATTTTTGTCTGTTGCAATTTATTTTAATTTTCCAAAGTCTTAATTGTAACCACCTGCGGCGGTGTAGAATCAGGTGGATAAATAACATCTAATTGTACTTTTATTTGAGTTCCTGGTTTTAAATCTAGTTTTAATAAAGGATCTAAAACCTGCCCTGTTCTATGCCATAAATGTACATAACGGGTTTGTTGTTTACCTTGATCATCGCTATATTTTAAACGCACTGTACCACGGAAAAAGGGAAAGTCTAATGATGGTTTTCTAAATTTAATTCCTTTTTCAGATAGTCTATCTTCTTTTAATGGAGTTTCTAAAGTGATGCTAACTGTCTGATTTTTATTAGTGTTATTAGTTAAAGGTATGTTGAGTTGATATTCTACCCCATAGTTACCATGTGCTTCGTAAGCAGTATCAGGATACCGCACTAGCATTTTTGCGGTTTGGCTTTGTTCTGTTCCTAACCTTCCACCCCGTAAGGTGGCTATGGGATAAGAAATAGTTTTACCTGGTTCGGGAATAGTCAGGGTTTGGGTTTTGGTGTTGTCTGTGAGGTTTGCTTTCCATGTTGCACCTTCGGATATACCTGCGACTCTGCTGTAAATTAATTGACCTCCTTTTGCATCTGGGGGTGTGGGGGTTTTATCTCTTGGTCCTGCAAAGTTACCGTTATTTAATAAGTCTTGCCATTCTTTTAATGTGGGTGCGCGCTCGCTACCATCAGCATTTTTTTTCGCAAACATGGCTAAACTCGCTGCATAAATTTTACCACTGCTATTTAATCGGAAAAAACTGGAGCTGCCATTGACAGGTTTTTCTAAATTTCTGACTGGGATAGGATGGTTTAATAACATTTGACTTCCCCCAGCAGCAATGACTATTCTTGCTGGAAATTCTTTTTGACGTACTCCCCGCAAAACATCCGCTACTGCTCTTGCACCTGGTCCAGAAAATGCTTTACCATCGTTATTTTCTATGTAGGGTTGCCAGGTGACAAACGGTGCTTCTGTCATTAAATAACTCGCACCTTGTAAAATGTTAATAGTGATAGGTTTTTTACTGGAATTATGTAAAATTACTCCTATATATAAGGTTTGTAAATCCTTGGGAGTGTGGGTATAATGATGAGCAAATAAATCAAATCTGCCTTGAATGGGAAAGTTTAAATGTGCGGCTGGAACTTTTTTGTTATTAGGTGTAAAAGTAGAAAGTAGAATACCTTCATTTTTGATCCACTCTGGACTGTTGCTATTAAAAACAGGTATTTTATCTAAACTACTAGGTAAAGGGCGCACTTCTCCAGTTTGTACAATTTCTTGGGGTGCTGGTTTTGCAGGTGTTTGGGCGTTTACTTGATTTTTCTGATGATAGCTATTGAAAGTTGTACAGCCAATAGTTTGAGTAATCGCTAATCCTGATATGATGATGAATACAGGTTTGAGGATGTGGTTTTTTGCTTGCAAAGTTCCCATAATTTGATTTTTCCAGTAAGTTTGCCATTTGCCAGTTTGCCGTTTGCCCGGAGCATCTCATTTATGCAAGTGAGTAATTATACTTGTCCCTAAAACTGGTTTCTAGCAAGGCTTTCAAAATAGCTTGACATAAAACCTGATTTAGGGGTTACAAAGGTGAGATGCTCCCCCTAGGTTTTCCGCTCCATACCCCAGAGGAATCCCACTGGCATCTTCATTAAATGTAACATCGAGTACCCAATGGAGACTATTTTCAATACTCCAATGTCTGCGAATCACCTCGGCCTGTTTTTGGGCATCTGCTGCTAAACTACTGATGAAGAAGCGAATTTCTGTAGTAGTTTTATTCCATAATTGGCGGACACTGCGAACCATGACTACTGCAGCTCTAACCAGTAATTTAGATAGGTCAATGGCTTATCAGTTTACTGATTACTGATTACTGTTTACTGTTTACTGATGCTGGTCAATGACTTAAATTTGCGCGATGAAGCATGAAATGCTATAAAAATCTCAGTCCTCCCTATAGAAAAGAGTAGAAACTTTATGGCACGCACCGAGTCCACAATGTTAGATCTGGGGACAAAAGCCCCCAGTTTTGCCTTACCCGATGTGGTTTCGGGTGAAACTATCTCTCTGGACAGCTTTGCGGCTAAAACCGCTCTGTTAGTCATCTTCCTCTGTGAACATTGTCCCTTTGTTAAACACATTCAAGAAGAACTTACCCGTCTAGGTCGCGATTATGCTAATACCAATCTGGGCATCCTCGCAATTAGTTCTAATGACGTGGAGAAATATCCCGATGATTCGCCCGAAAATTTGAAAAAAATGGCGATAACCCTTGACTTTAAATTCAATTTATGCTATGACGAAAGCCAAGAAGTGGCGAAAGCTTACACGGCAGCCTGTACTCCCGATTTTTTCCTCTTTGATAGTCAGCGCAGCCTAGTCTATCGCGGTCAATTGGATGATAGTCGTCCTAGTAATGGAATACCAGTCACAGGCAAAGATCTCCGCGCCGCTATTGACAAGGTTTTAACCGGCCAACCAGTGCCGACAGACCAAAAACCGAGTTTAGGCTGTAATATCAAATGGAAACTGGGTAATGAGCCACCCTATTATGGTTAATTAACGAAGGGTGTAGGGTGTAGGGTGTAGGGTGTGGGGAAGTGGGGAAGTGGGGAAATGGGGAAATGGGGAAATGGGGAAATGGGGAAATGGGGAAATGGGGAAGCTGTCTCATCACCCTATCGCCCCAAAACCCTATCACCCTATCTCCTGAATACTGACTCCTGAATACTGACTCCTAACCCCACCAACAAGCTTTTTGCCGCAAATCCTACTTATGAGACTATTTCAATAGCGTAACCGATTGCTGTGCTAATAGGGCAGTACCATAGGCCGCTTGCTCCTGTTTAGATAAAAGCACGGGAACCCCTAAATGACGCTGACGAATTATTCTCCAAGTCGAATTTTTTGCCCCACCACCCGCGCTATCAACTCGCTCTAATTTATTGGCCCCCAATTCCTGTAAACGCTGATAACCTAAAGCTTCAATGCGGGCAATACTTTCCAGTAAACCATGCAAAAATTCTAGAGGATTATCGGGTCGGGGAGTCAGTTTTGCGGGTAACAAAGGATCATTAATGGGAAAGCGCTCGCCCGCTTTTAGTAGAGGATAATAATCTAAATTACTTTCTTTTTCTCCATCTATTGCTAAACTATAATTTCTCAATTCTTGATCAGAAAAAAACTTCTTTAACACTGCTCCCCCCGTATTGGATGCCCCACCAGTTAACCACAAATTTCCTAAACGATGACTATAGATGCCATAGTTACTATCATCAACTTTCTGGCTACTTAATAATTTTAAAACTAAAGTTGAACCTAAAGATGTCACTGCAGCCCCTAAAGAATTAGCACCACTGGCTAAAAATGCCGCTATGCTGTCGGTGGTTCCCGTATAAATTAAACAATCTTTCGGGATAGCAAAACGAGTCACTAAATCCGGTTTAATAGTATCGATCGCTGTACCCGGGGCAAAAATTTGCGGTAGTAAATTAAACATCGGTAAATTCTCTAACCAATGGGGATAACAGAGATTTTCGAGATCATAACCTAACTTTAAGGCATTGTGATAATCACTAATTCCCAGTTTACCGTGCAGGAGAAATGCTAACCAATCCGCTTGCGAGAGAAAATAACGCGCTTGCGAAAAAATTTCTTGCTCACTCCACCAAAGTAATTTGGCTAAACTGGAGGTGGCACTAATGACAGGATGGTGAGGAGGTGCTATAGCTTTAATTGCTTCTAAAAAGGCAATTCCTCGCCCGTCATTGTATAATATTGCCTGAGAAAGAGGATTACCCCAATTATCACATAATAACACCGTCGAGGAAGTACCATTAATTGCGATCGATTTAAGTTCTGAACGTACCGAATCCCCTAGATTATCCAATAAATAAAATAGGGCCTTTTGCCAATCCTGAAAATTGGCATTAGTGAAAGGATAATGAACCTCAGCGACGATATTTTTGCTAGAATCAATAGCAATCGCTCGCGCTCCCGATGTGCCAAAATCAATACCTAAAGATAAACCCATAGATGTCTTCACAACCCCCTCATTCTGGCTACCATTGGGATGGTATCACTCCCCGATTCTTTGAAGGTTGGTACTTCCGAGTCATGATTCCGCAATTAGCCGACGGATTCGCCTTTATGTATTCTATTCAAGACCCAAGCGGCGGTCAAGTCAATAGCGGCGGAGCGGTACAAATTTTAGCCATAGAATCTAATTATCTTTGTCGCACTTTTCCCGATACGGATAAATTTTGGGCAAGTCGTCAGCAATTAGCCATTATCCATTGGGGAAAAACTAACTTAAAAATCCGTCCCCGTCTGCTTTCTTCGTCAGATTTTTTTGAATCTATTCAAGAAGGTTATCAAGCAACGGCACACCAGCAGCAAGGACGAATTTACGATCCTGTCACCGGAGAAATCTGTCAATGGGATTATCACGTTGAAACTAGGTACAGTTGGGGAGATAAAAAGCGTCCACCCCAAGCAACAGCAGGAATATTATCTTATTTACCGATTTTTGACCCAGGTTGGCAGATTTTAACTGCTCATGGTTTAGCAACGGGAATGATTACCTATCGGGGAAAAAATTATCAATTTGAGAATGTACCTTTTTATAGCGAGAAAAATTGGGGCTATTCTTTCCCGGAAAAGTGGTTTTGGATTAATTGTAATGCTTTCCCTGAAAATCCCGATTTAACCTTAACCGCAGTGGGTTCTACCCGGAAAGTTCTTAACTGGACGGAATCGGTGGGAATTATCGGTATTCACTGGCAAAATCGCTTTTATAAGTTTGATATCTGGAATTCTCAACTAACTTGGACAGTGCAACCCTGGGGATACTGGGAAATGAGGGCAACTAACGAGAATTATACCATTGTCTTAATCGGGATCAGTGATCATCCTCCCGATCGCGTGCGTGTACCCACAGAAAAAGGTCTCTGTTTTGCTTGTCAAGATACCCTCAAAGGTAAATTATCGATAAAATTGGCTGATAGTCGTGGTAAAACCCTTATCAATGCCTCTAGTCGTCTAGCTGGCCTCGAAATTGGCGGTATTTGGCCATCAGCATGGATTAAACAGTGATTTAAATCACCATTACGACGGGAGAATATCCAGTTATCTGGCTGCATCTCAGACAACCTTGAGAGGCAGCCTCGATATTCTCTAGAAAATGCTCGATTACCAGCTAATTACTTTAACCGTTTCCTTAAATAAATTTGCTTCTAGGGAATCGGGGGAACTTGTCACCACACCGGCAATTAGATCTTCGGGTTTTATGGCTGCTTGTTTCATACAGGAGGGACAAATTAAGACTTTTCCCCCTTGACTGATGAAATCTACTAACATTGCTTGCAGGGTTTTACCAGTGATACCGTTAGTGTGTTGAGGAATTGTCTTCGCAGCCAGGTGTACCCCTGTAATATTCAAAAAAATGGTGGTTGAGTGACCTTTTTTCAGCATATTGGTGGCGACACCAATGGCCATTGCAGCTCGCCAAGGATCATCGGTGGTTAAATTAACAAATAAATCGGATTTTTGTTGACCGACAGCGATTATTGCTTCGTTAGTTTGTACTGGAGAAAGGGAAGGATTAGCCAAGACTGGGATAGATGTAACTAAGGATAATCCCACAAGGGAACCAAGGGCTAAAGATTTTAATAACATTTTCTTGTCCTCTTGCTGCTAGGTGCAATGAAAACATTTTCATTATGATAACTTCTGGAAAATCTTGTCAACAGACAGCCTGTCAAACTTTAATTTTTGTTGCGGATAACAAAAACGATCTACTAATTAAAGATGATAATTATTTACTTTTCTAAGATTTTATCTAATCTTTCCTGAATCAATAAAGCCATGGAAGAACGCAGAAAGAATAAACCAAATAACCCCGCTAAACTGAAGGGAATAATAGCTAGTTTACTATAGTTAGTGTTTAATAAAAATATGGCTGAGATAATGCTAAATCCCAATAGACAGACATTGATTAATACTTTAACTCCCAGATAAATTCTTTTCAAAAGTCGTTCATTTTCCCGTGACTTAACTTGAAAAACTAAATTTCCTCGCTCGATCTTTTCCTCTAACTGACGGAGCATTCTTTCGTTTTTATTACCTTTTTGCCATTGTTGTTGAAGAAAAGTGCGCGCTTGATTAGCTAGGGTAAGCATGGTGTTGGTAGTTCCTCCTGATACCGCTAGACTTTTCACAAAAGGTTGACTAGCTGCTAATAAATTATACTGGGGATCTAAAGAGCGGGCAATCCCATCCAAAGTGGTGACAGATTTAATAATAAAAGTCATTTGGGGAGGTAAGCGAAAGGGTTGCTGTTTAAACATTAAATACACTTGATCGCTAATTTGTTCAAAGGCCCTCACATCTACCGGTTTATCACGAAATTCATCTAAAAGAAACTGCAAGATATTTCGCACGGGTTGTAGATCTCTAACGGGTTCAATTAACCCCATATACACCAGAGTTTTTAAGACTGTTTCCGTATCCTTTCTCAAGACAGCAAAAAAGGTTTCGATCATTTGATCTTTAGCGACAGATTTTACCTCGAACATCGTGCCGAAATCGTAGAAAATTAACTCCCCTTCCTGACTAACTGCCATATTACCCGGATGGGGATCTGATTGGAAAAAACCATCCTGTAATAGTTGTTTGAGATAGGAACAGATCCCCAGTTGAATAATCCCATCTACGTTAATACCATTAGCTAGTAAAGTCTCTCGATCATCAACTTTAATCCCCGGCACATACTCCAAAGTTAAGACCTTGCGGGTGGTATATTGCCAGTAAACTAAAGGGACTTTTACCTGGGGATAATTCTTAAAATTTTCCCGAAAGCGATCAGCATTTTTGCCCTCATGAATATAATCAATTTCTTGAAAGAGTAGTTCAAAGAATTCTTGATAGATAGCTTCTAAATTATATTTTTTCACTCCGGGGAAAATATTTAACCAACGGGTGAGACGATGCAACAATTCAAAATCGAGATTAAATAGTCCTTCTAGATTCGGTCTTTGTACCTTAATAACGACTTCTTCCCCACTTAATAACCGCGCTCGATGCACTTGTCCTAAACTGGCACAAGCGAGGGGAGATACGGTAAAACTTTCAAATAAATTATCTATGGTTTGTCCTAATTCTGTTTCAATAACTCGGATCGCTTCTTGACTATTAAATTCGGGAACTCGATCCTGTAATTGGGTTAATTGTTCGATATATTCGAGCGGAATTAAATCTGCTCGCGTCGATAAAGATTGTCCAATTTTAATAAAAGTTGGTCCCAAATTCATGAGGCGATCAACTAACCATTTTGCTCTCCTTTGCCGTTTTTTGCCCCTATTAGCCCCCGTTAAACGATCCCAGAGCAAAAAAGTCAAAAACTGCATTGTAAAGCTAAATATCTCCAATTGACGAACAATCGGCGATCGCAAGCTTTGCTGCCAATGTAAAGATCTGGGGGAATCAAAGGGAGTAAGCATCAGTTATCAGTGATCAGTTATCAGTTATCAGTGATCAGTTATCAGTTATCAGTTATCAGTTATCAGTTATCAGTTATCAGTTATCAGTTATCAGTTATCAGTTATCAGTTATAGCGGTAAGCGCTTGAGTGAGATACAAACCAAGCTTTGCCTATCATGGTTTATAGCTCGTGACACTGTACCTCATACGACTGCACACCGCTATATCAGATGAACGTAGGTTGGGTTGAAGCATGAAACCCAACGCCCAATCATTTTACGCTACCGCTAACCCATCCTACAAATAATTGTGCCTCCCTACTTAATATCCCACAGCGTTTCTCGTCAAGGTGAAGTATAAATTAAACCTTGCCGAAGTAAAAACTCCAGTCGCAAAAATGCGCTTCATCTATCTGAGAAACGCTGTCAAGTATCCCCTTCCCGTTTGCGAATTCGCTGGTAAAAATCCTGATTTTCAGCTTTTAATCTCTGCGACTAGGTAAACCCAGATCTACCGATAGAAGATGACTGCAAGCAAAACCAGAAAAGGCCACCGCGTTTAATCCTTGACCGGGGAAGGTACTATCTCCTACACAATAAAGATTAGGAATAGCTGTGCGATTAAAGGGCATTCCTAACAAGCCTAACAGTTTTCTTCGCGGTATTGGGCCGTAACTGCCATCGATTCTATTCAAAAAGCGGCGATGGGTGCGGGCTGTGCCAATTTCGATATAATCTAATCCTGTATCTAGTTTGGGAAAGAGTTTTTTCAGGCGATCGATGAGACGATGAGCAGCGGCCTCTTTTTTCTGTTGATATTCTTGGGGAGGCAGTTTTTGCCATTGATCAATCCAGCTAGGGGTGAAAGTATGAATGATATGATGGTCTGGAGGTGCTAGGGAGGGATCGAGTAAGGTAGGAATAGAAACAAAGATAGTTCCCTGTTCTGCTTCCATATTTTCCCAATCTTCTAGTAAAATATGGTGACATTCGCTTCCTGATGGTAATACATCGGCCTTAACTCCCAGATGCAAACTCAGGAAACTGGGGGATTTTTGATAGCGTTTTTGCCATTTTTTTTCGCTACCCGGGAGAGATTCCGGGGGGAGTAGTTTCTCGAAGGTATCCCAACGGGTGGCATTAGAAACAATCTTTTTAGCGTAATATTCCTTACCATTGGTCAATTTTACCCCGATCGCCCGTCCTGCATCTAAAATAATCTTAGTCACTCTCGCTTGATACTGGATTTCACCACCAGCTTTTTCCAATCCCGCGACTAACTTGAGGGCAATCTGTCCCACTCCCCCCCGGGGATAGTTAATTCCCCCGTAATGGCGATCGCTAAAGACCATTCCCGCATTAATCATCGGAGTGCGATCGGCGGGTACTACCGACCAACAATAACATTCCATATCGATAAATTTCAATAATTTCGGGTCTTTAATATATTTTCTGGCCACATCTCCCGCATTTTGGGGTAAATACTTGACCAATCCCAAACAGGATAAAGGATGCTGGAAAAAAACCCTAGTCAGATAGCGGGGTTCTTCCAGTGATAGTAAATCCATACTATTGAGACAATTAAACACCTGCCAGCATTCATCGTAAAAGCGCCGGATACCGGTTTTTTCTGTGGGAAAATGGCTAATTAATTCCTGTAAAAATTGTTCGTAGTCGCGATGAACTTTTAAGTCTAATCCGTCCGGGAGATGATAATGAATCTGGACGGGATCGGCAATGGTTTCGATACTCATATCCACCGCTGCCAAAGCCTTGGTTAGGAGGTTAGTCGTCCCCTTTTTGCCAAAACCAAAAATCATCGAAGCACCCACATCAAAACGATAACCCTCTCGTTCAAAATAACCCGCGCTGCCCCCCGGAATCAGATAACTCTCTAAAACTAGGACTTTTGCCCCTTTTGCCGCTAATTGCGTCGCTGTCACCAATCCCCCGATTCCCGACCCAATCACGATCGCATCGTACTGATTACTCATAACCCAACTTTATAAATTTTTGTTTCAGTCTTCCATTGTAACCCTTGACTAGCGGTCAGTTATCGGCTAATTTTTGGGAGCAAAAAATTTGCGGACGATATGCCTACGGCGCCAATATTGATTATGGACAATTGAAAATTAATTTAGACAGGACAAGAAAAATCTACAGCAACTTAGAAAAAGAGATTGAAACTTAAGCTAAATTCTCGATACTATAATTATTATGTCGGCAAGTAACCCCTATCTTGAATACTGGCAAAAACGCCAAAAAGAGCAGCGGGAATATCATCAAAAATTAGCCCAAGAAGCTAGGAAAAAGCTTCCGCCAGTTATTGATTATCTAAAAGAAAATTTCCCAATTACAAAAATTATCCTGTTTGGTTCTCTAGTTAAAGGTAAATTTCAGGAAACTTCTGATATTGATCTAGCAGTGGCTGGCATACCCCCAGAAAGTTTTTTTCAAGCTTTAGGAAAAGTTAATTTAATTAGCGATCGCTGGATTGATTTAAAGCCTATAGAAGACTTAGAACCTCATTTCCTTAAAAGAGTTTTGCAAACAGGAGAATGTCTTTATGCGTCCGATGAGTGCCAGTGAATTACAAGAAATCGCCCTTGATATTGCCCCGGAAGTTAATAGATTAAATCAGCTAGAAAGCCAAATGCGTTTAGTTCAAGCGGCAATGCTAACCAACCCAGCACTAGCCGATATTTGTGCCGAAAGTTTAGCTATAAAACTCCATAACTTCTATACAGGATGTGAACGAATTTTTCAAATTATCGCTTCTGAGTTAAATGGTGGTTTACCATCTAGTTATGACTGGCATAGAAGGCTATTAAATCCTATGAGTAAACCTCAAGATTATCGTCCTGCTGTATTACGAGAAGATACGGTGTATAAACTTAATGAATACCTCAGCTTTCGGCACGTTGTTCGCAATATATATGGGTTTGAATTGGAAAAACAAAAATTAGAAAATCTGGTTAATAACTATTATAATACATGGCTAGAAGTCCAAGAAGATATTAATAGTTTTATCCTTTGGTTAAAAACCACAGCAGACAGTCTTAATTAAACTGATATGAAACTACTTTACACCTTAACAGCCTACCCCCCCGCCATCGGTGGAGCGCAACTGCATCAACATCTTTTAGCCCAACAGCTGCACCAAAAACACCCAATCCAAGTTATTACCCACTGGAACCAAAATCGCACGGATTGGCTCCTAGGAACCACCCTGAAAGCACCCCAAAAAAGTCAAGATTATACTATTGATCATATTCCCGTTCATCAAATTGGTATTAGTCTTCAGGATAAAATTAAACTCTTACCTTATCTGCCCATATATTATCCCTTAATGTCTCTTGCTCTCCCCAAACTTGCCGATATTTTAGAGAGTTATTTAACTAATTATGCCCAAGATAAAGATTTAATTCATAACGTCAGAATTGGTCGCGAGGGACTCAGTTACGCTTCCTATAATCTCGCTAAAAAACTAGATATTCCCTTCGTTTTCACCCCTGTGCATCATCCCCGGTGGGTGGGGTGGCGCTATCGAGAATATATTAAACTTTATCAATTAGCTGATGCCGTGATTACCCTAACCAATAACGAAAAACAAATCCTGATTAAATTAGGAGTAAAAGAAGACAAAATTCATACCACTGGAGTCGGTCCAATTCTTGCTGCTCATGCTGATCCCGAAGATTTTAAACAACGTTATCAAATCAATGAACCGATGGTACTTTTTTTGGGGCAACACTATCCCTACAAAGGTTATCAACAACTCCTACAAGCAGCTAGTCAAATTTGGCAAAAAATCCCCGAAACGAAATTTGTTTTTGTCGGTCCAACTGTGGGCAATTCTGAACAGATTTATGCCCAATATCAAGACCCTAGAATTATTCGTTTAGGTAGCGTGGATTTACAGACCAAAACCGACGCTTTGGCTGCTTGTACTCTTCTCTGTGTGCCTTCAACCCAAGAAAGTTTTGGGGGAGTCTATACAGAAGCTTGGAGTTTTGCTAAACCCGTCATCGGTTGTGATATTCCTGCGGTTGCTGAGGTGATTTCTCAAGGGGTTGATGGCTTTTTAGTCCCCCAAGAATCTCAATCCATAGCCGAGACAATTTGTCAAGTATTATTAGCTAATAATTTAGCCGCTAGTCTCGGAATAGCCGGTCAAAGAAAAGTAGAAGAAAAATTCACTTGGCAACGATTAGCAGAAAAAACCGAGCAAATTTATCGATATTTACTAGCTAAATAAGTTAAGTCAAAAAAGACAATCTTTCACTGATAATTTGACTAATAAATGAACAAATCTAGAAATTATGGCATCGAACCATGATTTCCTCGCTATCTCTCCCCCTCTCAAATATTCATAAAAGAACCCATGAGCCTTCAGCTTACCACCGACTAAGAAGGGCAAGAGCTTTAATCCATTTGAATTGACTTTTTTTTCCGAACCGTCAACTTCATTTCATAGGGGTTATTCTGACTTGAAAAAGTTATTTAACCTACTTCCGATGATGGCTGTACTTTCTGGCCTATTTTCGGTTCCGTCCCTGCCAACAATCTTTTAATATTACCCTGATGACGAACAATCACATAGATTCCACCCATCAAACTAAATAAAATATAGGGGAGAGGTTGACCCAAAACAACCATTAAAATATTCACCACCAGCGCCCCGATAATCGAACCTAAAGAAACAATCCGGAAAAGTGTGAGCATAACCAAAAAACTCGCCAAAGTTCCGCAAGCCACTAGGGGATTCATCACTAATAAAACCCCTAAACTGGTGGCGACGGATTTCCCCCCGCTAAAATTCAAGAAAATCGATTTACTATGACCAATGATTGCCCCCAATGCTGCCCCGATAATTAACCAATAATACCAACTTTCTGGGAGAGGATTGACATCCATAAAATATAGTCCTCGTACCAGGGCCACCGCCGCCATTCCTTTTAACATATCAATTAATAACACCGTCGCCCCGGCAGTTTTTCCCAGAGTTCTCAGCACATTGGTAGCCCCAGTGGAACCGGAACCATAGTCACGAATATCGATACCTTTGCTGTATTTACCGATTAAATAACCCGTGGGAATTGAACCGAGCAGATAGGATAAAAGCAAGACAGTAAGACTGATAAGAATCGGCATAAGCATAAATTAAACCCAATTTTTAGCAAGAGCGAGCGCCGTCATCAGTGTATCAGCCCGAAGACAAAAAACACTCACAGGGAACCATAGACGGGAATTGCCGCCCCGCGCAAGTCTTTCGCCCCTTCCCCCGCTAGAAAACAGATCACCTCGGCTAGAGATTGGGGACTTACCCAGTCCTTGGCATTTGCCTCTCCCATCGCTTCCCGGTTGCCCGGAGTATCGATAACACTGGGCAAAACCACGTTAGCGGTAATATTAGTCTGTTTGGTTTCTTCTGCGATCGCTTGGGTTAAAGCCACTACCGCCGCTTTCGAGGCACAATAGGCGGCCAAATTTGCCCCCGGTTGTACGGCACCACGAGAACCGATAGTGACGATACGACCATAATTATGAAGTTTCATCGAGCGTAAACAGTGTTTACACAGTAAAAAAGTGCTATGGAGGTTTAAATCGAACATTTTTAGCCAATCTTCATAGCTAAACTCCTCCGTCGCCCCCATGGTAAAACCCCCGACTAGATGAATTAAAACATCGACCCGACCGAGATCATCAATTAATCTAGCCACGGCAGTTTCTTGGGTTAAATCCACCCTGACAAAGCGAATACGCTCAAATTCCGCCGCACTCAGCCGAGATTTCAGACGACCCACCTCCCTTTCCTCCCGATAGGTCATGGTCAGATGACCGCCATGGTGTAAAACCGCCGGAGTGACTCCTAAACCCAGTCCTCCCGTACCGCCGGTCAGCAATACCCGTTTATCTTTCATATTGATTGATAGATAGTCGATCGCTCCAATTATAGACGATTTAACCAGTCAATTAGGCAATATTACAGCCTTTCTCCCTGAACTAGGATTCCTTCATCGCTTGTTTTTTCTCCGCTTTCAGGTCGCGACTGCTGGCGGCGGCAATTTCCGCATCCATCAGGGTGCGTCCAGTGGCCGCCAGATAGACATCATCGAGACTAGGGCGGGATTGGGCGATGCTAAACACGGGTAATCCCGATTCGGCTAGGGTTTGCTCAATTTTGCTTAAAGGATTGCTATTGGCCGTGACGATGAGATTCAGGGAGTTACCCTGGACGGTATTGACGATCACTTCCTCGACAAAAGGCAGACGGGATAATAACTCTTTCGCCTTAAAAGCTTCTTCCTCTGGGGAAAATTCCCGCACTTTTAGGGTAATGCGATCGCCGCCCAGTTGCTCCTTCAGTTGTGAGGGGGTACCGCGAGCGATGACGATACCATTGTCGATAATTGCCAAGTTATCGGCCAAAGCGTCGATTTCTTCGAGATAATGGCTGGTAATTAATACACTGGTTCCGGCCGCCCGCAATTGTCGCAGAAAATCCCAGACAATCAAACGACTTTCGATATCGAGTCCCACAGTCGGTTCATCCAGCACCAAAACTTCCGGCTGATGCAGTAATCCCGCCGCTAAATCCAGCCGTTTTTTGATGCCGCCGGAATAGGTTCCTGTTTTTTTGTCGGCGTATTCCTCTAATCCTAAAAGATTTATTAATTCTTTGATGCGATCTCTTGACTTTTGAGCGGGAATGTGATATATGGCCGCTTGTAGTTGTAACAGTTCCCGGCCAGTGAGCATTTTATCGAGGGCGACTTCTTGGGCAACGTACCCCAGGCGTTTACGGGCGGATTTGGGGTTATTCAAGGCATCGACACCCCCCACCTCGATTTTGCCGCCATCGGGTTTAGCAAGGGTACAAAGACAGCGAATCGTGGTGGTTTTCCCCGCACCATTGGGACCGAGTAAACCGAAGATTTCCGCCGCTGCCACGGTAAAGGAGATATCTTTAACCGCTGCCGTCTGACCGTAGGATTTTTTTAACTTTTCGATCGCCACCGCAAGGGTCATAAGCTGATTTTCGCCCACTTGAGCGAGACAATTTTTTTGTTAACTTTCTCGGTCTATTTTAACCCAGATTCCCCACTTCAAAAGGAAACTCTCAGCTAAAATTGGGCGTTACTTGCGATTTGATCACTCAATCCCAGCTTTTGCGGGGTAGAACCCCCAAAACCCAGAGCGCATTAGTTTTTCCGTGAGATGCTTACACGCAGTTGTTAATATATTTGTATAAAACTTTTTCAGCCAGCCCTATTTAATCCTGAGATTTTTAAGTTCTGTCCTTGTCTCCAGAATCTCTCCCTTAGTTAACTTCTTAACCCAATACCGGGTGCATAGCACTCTAGTACATTTCCCGTCAGACTGCAACTAATTAACAGATAATCACAGCGAGGACAGGCGGTGCTAACGAGATGGTGTTCTAAAATATGCTGTCTTTCGGCAAAATTTCCACAATTAGGACAGCGTACTTGTTGCAGGGTGATCATAGCAAACCTCGTTAATTAGTTATCTTTTGTATATAAAGCTAGTTTTTCTTGATCCCAATCGGTTTAAGTCTATTTTTTCCTTGATCCCCATTATGAACTCGATCATCTGATCTGGCTAGTAATTTTTACTAAACTTTGCAATTTTTCTTGAAAAATTTAATAATTTCTTCCTAGGGTTTTTTACCGTGATCGGATAGGCATCGGCAATTTTGGGGAAGAGAAAGCCGGAAAGTGAACTCTTAAACTGCTGATCCCTTACTGCTATAATTACGGCTGAGATTATTGATTATCCTATGAAGTACGCTCTGGTTCACGAGTGGTTAACCCCAAAAGCGACAGGGGGATCGGAATTAGTGGTTAAGGAGATTTTACAATGTCTAGAGGCGGATTTATACGCTTTGATCGATTTTGAGTCCACTAATCCCGATAGTTATCTCTATGGTCGCTCGATCGGGACAACTTTTCTGCAAAATTTCCCGAAAGCGAGAAATGGCGTCCAAAAATACTTACCTTTTCTTCCCCTAGCGATCGAGCAGTTAAATTTAGAGGATTATGATGTAGTTTTATCCTCTTCCCATTGTGTGGCTAAAGGGGTTTTAATACGACCAGATCAGGTTCACATTTGTTACTGTCACAGTCCGATGCGTTATGCTTGGGATTTAACTTTTGACTATCTGGCTAATAGTAAGTTAGGACGGGGATTACCCGGTATTTTTACCCGTTATCTTTTGCATGGTTTGCGTCAGTGGGATGTGATTTCTGCTAATCGTGTGGACTATTTTCTGGCTAATTCCCACCACACCGCTAGACGAATTTGGCGCTGTTATCGACGGGAGGCAAAAGTTATTTATCCTCCCGTACAAATTGAGCGTTTTCCCTACCAAGAGAAAAAAGAAGATTTTTATTTAGTGGTATCTCGTTTGGTTAGTTATAAAAAAGTCCCTTTAATTGTGGAGGCATTTAATCAATTGGGATTACCCCTAGTGGTTATTGGAGATGGTCCCCAGATGGCTTTAATTCGACAGTTAGCGAGGGATAATATTCAGATTTTAGGTTCCGTGTCCGATCGAATAGTAGCAGAGTATATGTCGAAAGCAAAAGCGTTTATTTATGCTGCCTGTGAGGATTTTGGTATTGCTTTAGTGGAAGCGCAAGCTTGTGGCACTCCCGTGATTGCATTTGCCGCCGGAGGTGCTTTAGAAACCGTGCGGGAGCTGCGGGAAAATTCTCCCCAGGGAACAGGATTACTTTTTGGGGAACAAAATCCCCAATCTTTGGTAGCAGCAGTTAACTATTTTGTTGATCACGGTGATAGAATTGCTCCAGAAAATTGTCGGCAACAGGCTAATAGATTTACTCCTGAAATCTTTCAAAGTAACTATAGTTTATTTGTCGAGGAACATTCAATATCTAAAAATTATTGCTAAGTTTAATTAGAGCAGTTATCCTAATGGTGAGCTACGAGGTTTTCGTTTTAGGGAGTCAGTTATCGGTCGTTGATAACAAATTAGGTTACACTTTATCTTAAGGAGAAACGCTGTAAAAGAGGGCGAAAACAATAATATCATTTCCTCAATGGTGGGAGTGCATCACCTGCGCTCAAAATGTAATATTATGGATATTTCTCGAAAGTGGAGATGTACCTTTGCGTTAGACAATCAACTGTTTTTAGAAAACAAAGGTGGATTTTAATATTGCCCTAACCCAACAAAATTAATTTGGTTCTTCGGCAGGTAGTATGCTAGGGACTCTTTGCTTATCCTGAAAACCTTACGCGTCAAGTCCAGTATTTGTGATTGCATAACAAGTACCGAAGAACCATTAATCTTTGGGAGTGTTATTAACCTTTTTTGCCCGTTATCTTCTGAGAAAGCTTGCGTAATCCAGTCTTAAAAGGTAGACGAAAATAAGCCCTTTCTTTGGTATAGATATGGTAATTAGTCAAAAGTCTTTCTGATAAAATATCCAGTCCTGAATCTAGGTAACGGCTATTTTTAAACAGAACGTTACTAGCATAGAAACAAACAAATTTAAACTCAGGAATCAAAGATTGAATTGTTCTGAGATTAATCTGATTCTCGTACAACTCTCTATCGGAATATTCCGTATAAAAATATCTGGTTTTAGCTAAAGTTTCTAAACCACCTCTAATTAACTGTTCTTCGGCTCCCTGCACATCTGCCCAAATAAAATCAACTTCTGTGATATTATTTTCTTCTGCCCAAGTATCCAAGCGCATAGTTTTAACAGTGGTAGAACTATTAAAAGAGATTTTAGGATAAGCTTTCAAATGTTCCTGCGGTTTTTTCAGAGAAGAAGAAGCATCGTGTTTGAGTTGATCACCTACTTGCACACCACTTTGATAAAATACCGCCTCACCATCTTGATCGGATAGAGCCAATTCGTACAATTGAGAGCGAGGATCGTTGACTAGATTTCTGTGTTGTGCAATTACGCGCGTATCGGGTTCAAAACTATAAATTTTGATTCTGGGAAATTCCCTGAGAAATTCAAGAGTGTCAGTACCCTTGTGGGCACCTATTTCTAAGATAATCGGATTATCTTTTTTCAGCAATTGTTTGATTAGCTTTTTATCCATAAAGGGCAGTTATTCAAAGGGACTGTCAAGACTTTAACCTAAAGTTTCCTTGACGTCAAGTATTTGCAGAAAAAAAAATTAAGCAAACTTAAGAATTATAGTAGCGAGAATTGGATGTTTTTTGTAGAATAAATATAACTTGTGATCACAGAAAAGCGAGGATTATAGCCGTGCCTTGGAATCGAGTTAATCAATGGGTAGAAAGACGCTCTTTAGTGGCCCTAGAATCAGCTTATCAGAGAGCGCTGAAAATTAAAGCGATCGAAGATAAACATTTTGGGGGACAAAAAATTTCCCCGGCTGCCGTGGGAGGAAAAAGTGTTTATGATTACTTTCAAAGTACCCTAGAACGAGAATTATTACAGATACGTCTCGATTTAACTCAAGTGCGTCTGGGTAATTTTCTTAACCCGCAAACTAACCCAGAAAATAATAACATCCTAGAGACTTTAAAGGTGATCGAGGATATTATCGGTAAATATCGCCTAGATGTAGAGGAATTGCTGCCCCCATTACCGAATAATCAAACCCCAAATCTGCCTAATACCAATCTCACCAGTGATAAACCCAGGGATAAAGATAACCAGATAATTTCTCCTGCAACCAGTAATAAATTTTTTAACTTCCAGCAAGAATTAACCCCAGAATACGAACAAACCGTTATTAAACAACTCCGTACCTTGCGACAACAGCAACGGATTGCTATTCGTTTTATCCTGATTATTATTTTAGTTCCTCTCTCGGTGCAGGTTATTAGTAGAAACTTCGTCTTTAGCCCTGTTTTAAACTATTTTGGTGTGGATAGAGCGAAAATATCAGAAGTTTATATTTCTCAGGAAATTGGCGAAAAATATCTCAGGGAATTTGCTAGACTTCAAGAAATACAAGAAATCAAGCAGGTTTTAGGAGTAGCAAAAGTAGGGCATGAATCGGAGGAAAATTTTCGGGAACAGGTGGAGGAATTATTCAGAGAAGCGGGTTATGAAAGTCAAGATGGTTGGAAAAACTTGCTCTCCGATATTACTGGATTAATAGCCTTTATTGCGATCTTAATTTTTGGTCGTCAACAATTGGCAATTACGCGAGCTTATGTTAGTCGTTATTTTCTCAGCTTAAATGATATCACCAAAGCCTTTATCTTTATTCTCTTTACCGATATATTTGTCGGGTTTCACTCGGCGGAGGGTTGGACGGTAATCTTAGAAACTTTGTTCCGACACTTTGGTTGGCGCGAGAATATTACATTCATTAGCTTGTTTGTGGCCACTGTTCCCGTTATCCTAGATACCATCTTTAAACTATTAATATTTAATTATCTGACTCGTAAATCTCCCACTGCCGCAACTATCCTAGAAAAGATGAACCAGTAACGCCCTATGATCCTCAGTATTGCCGATACTTTCATTAAAAGACCCGTTCTGACTACGGTTTGCTCGATTTTAATCGTTTTGATCGGAGCGATCGCCATTCCCTTTTTACCCCTAGAAAAACTGCCCCAGTTGGCATTTATTCAGGTAGCGGTAAATGCCAACTATTTGGGAACCGATGCCAAAACCGTACAGGATAACGTTACCACGGTACTCGATCGCCAGATTAACGGGACAGAACAGATTGTTTATATGCAGTCCCAGAGTACCAACACTGGACAGAGTACGGTGAATGTCTTTTTCCCGGTGGAAATGGATCGTAACATTGCCCAAGTCTTGGTACAAAACCGTGTCAGTACCGCCGCCGCCAGTTTACCGGAAGAAGTGAACCGGCAGGGGGTGACAACCAATACTCAATCCCCCAGCGTTACCCTTGCCTACGGGATTTCCGCCAAACCAGACGAAAAGGGCAATTATCCCTACGATACAGTCTTTTTGAGTAACTTTGTCGATCGAGTCATCGATGCCGAGATTCGCCGGATCGAGGGAGTTGGTAGTACAACCATCATCGGGGAGAGGGAATACGCCCTACGTTTTTGGCTTAATCCCGATGCTTTAGCCGCTAGGGGTGTATCGGCGAACGAAGTAGTACAGGCGATCCGAGAACAGAATATTCAGGTGGGTGCGGGGACAATTGGCGGTGATCCCAGTCCCGAAGAGCAGCAATTCCAGATTGCCATTCGCGCCGTTGGTAGGGTTGCCACTGGGGAGGAAGCGGAAAATATCGTCGTCAAAGTCGGGGAAAATGGCAGTTTAATCCGTATTAAAGACGTGGGACGGGCAGAAATCGGAGCCGAAAACTACAGTACCGCCGCCTATTTCGACAAATCCCCCGCCGTCGTCTATATCGTCTATCAGTTGCCCGGTTCCAACGCTTGGAATACCGCCAAACTGGTCAAAGAAAAAATGGCGGAACTAGAACCAAGTTTCCCCCCGGGGTTAAATATCGCCATTACCCTCGATAATACCGCCTTTGTCGCCGCCTCCCTCGAAGAAGCCCTTGGCACTCTGGTGGAGGCGATTTTACTGGTTATTCTAGTCATTTTTATCTTCCTTCAGGATTGGCGCACCACGATCATTCCGGCGATCGCTATTCCCGTATCTTTGATCGGAACCATGGCCGTCGCCCTCGCTTTAGGCTATTCTCTCAATAACCTCTCCTTGTTTGCCGTCATTCTAGCCACCGGGTTAGTGGTGGACGACGGGATCGTGGTTGTAGAGGCGGTATCGGAAAAATTACGACAGGGAATGCGGCCATTTCAAGCTGCCCTCGATGCCATGGGTGAGTTAACCTCGGCGGTAATCGCCAGTTCTCTTGTACTATTTGCGGTTTTTATTCCCGTCACCTTCTTCCCCGGTACGGTGGGGATCGTTTATCGACAATTTGCCGTCATCATCTCCGCTTCAATTCTGATCTCCACCTTTAACG
Source organism: Microcystis wesenbergii FACHB-1317 (assembly GCF_014696875.1). Classification (GTDB taxonomy): domain Bacteria; phylum Cyanobacteriota; class Cyanobacteriia; order Cyanobacteriales; family Microcystaceae; genus Microcystis; species Microcystis wesenbergii_A. Next base: position 26,959 of record NZ_JACJQV010000160.1, read on the forward strand.
CCCTCAGTTTTTCCCCCACCATGTCGGCGATTATCATGAAACCGCCCCAAGGCACCCGTGGACCCTTGGGACTGTTTTTCGAGGGCTTTAATCGAGGTTTTAACGCAGTTAAAGAAGGTTATCGACGCTCGATCGAATTTCTGATCCGAGTTCGCTTTCTGGTTTTACCCTTCTTTATCGCCGCCCTCTTTCTCACAGCTTGGAGTTACAACACCACTCCCCAGGGTTTTATCCCCGAAGAAGACCAAGGTTATGCCTTCGTTTTGGTGCAAGCACCCCCCGGGGTTTCCCTGCGCTACACCGACCGGGTTATCCGTCAGATTAACGAAGAAATTCTCGCCGGTATCGAAGAAGTGGAACACTTTGTCGGTATGGCGGGCTTTAGTTTTGCCGGAAGTGGCAGCAACCAAGGGCTATTTTTTGTCAAGTTAAAAGAATGGTCGGAACGGCCCGGGGAAGATAAGTCAGTTTTCGGGGTTCTCAGGAAAATTAACCAACAATTAGCCACTAAAGTCCGAGATGCTCGCGCTTTCGCCGTTAATGCGCCCCCCGTGGATGGATTAAGTTCTACTGGCGGTTTCGAGTTATTTATCCAAAACCGCGCTTCTTTCCCCATGGACGCTTTGATTGACAACGCTAATAAAGTCATGGCCGAGGCCCGAACAAGACCGGAATTATCGGGAATTTTCACCCAATTTACCACCGACACGCCGATGCTGGAACTTTCCATCAATCGCAACCAGCTACAGGCGCAAAACGTCGATATGCAGGCCGTTTTCGGTACCCTGCAAACCTATCTCGGTTCCAACTTCGTCAATCAATTCGTCCTAGGCGATCGCTTGTATCGAGTCTTTGCCCAAGCAGAAGCGGATTATCGTTCTAATCCTGAAGATATTAACCGTCTTTACGTCCGTTCCCGTACCGGGGCCAATATTCCCCTATCGGGTTTAGTTAGCGTCAAACGCTTCACCTATCCACCGATTATCACTAACTTTAACCTCTATCCCTCGATTAACGTTCAGGGTAGTCCCGCCCCCGGTTTTAGTACGGGACAGGCGATCGCAGTGATGGAAGATGTTTGTCGGAAAGTCCTGCAGCCCGGTTTCGGTTACGCTTGGACGGGTACAGCTTTCCAAGAAAAAACTTCCGCCGGGGCTGCCCCAATTATCTTCGGATTAGCCTTTATCGTGGTTTTCCTCGTCCTTGCGGCCCAGTACGAAAGCTATATCGACCCGATTATCATCATGATTACCGTTCCCCTAGCGATCCTAGGTGCCATGGGGGCCTTACTGTTGCGGGCGAATTTCCTACAAGTGGGTAGTCTCTTCCCGACGGTGAATAATAATATCTATGCTCAGGTGGCTTTGGTCATGTTGATCGGTTTAGCGGCTAAAAATGCGATTTTAATCGTGGAATTCGCTAACCAGTCCCGTACTTTGGGTTTAAGTATTCCCGAGGCGGCAGCCCGGGCCTCGACGGAACGCTTAAGACCGATTCTGATGACAGCTATTTCCGGTTTAGTCGGTTTCTTGCCCTTGGTTATCGCTTCCGGCGCCGGAGCGATGAGTCGTTGGTCCCTGGGAACTGCAATCCTAGGCGGTTATCTGATTTCCACGGTGTTGAGTTTATTTCTCGTCCCGGTTTTGTATGTGCTGATCAAACAGTTCGAGGCCCGATTCCTCTCCTCGAAACCCCCGAAAAGTGGCGGTTCTGGCGGCAAGAAAACTCCTTCTCTCGGTGGGGAAAGGAATACATCAGAAACCCCCATAGAAGAAGGGGCCATTTCCTCTTTGAAAATCTCTCCTCAGTCCCCGAATGACTAGGGTGTTAGGAGACTTTTTCAGTGTTGCCAAAGGCACGGCGTAGCCGTCCAGTAATCAGTAATCAGTAAACAGTAATCACTGAAAAGAAAAAAGAAAGCCCCGCAATTGCCACTTAATACTGATAACTGATAACTGATAACTGATAACTGATAACTGATAACTGATAACTGATAACTGATAACTGAAAATAATGAGTCTAGAATCTACTGCTAACGAAGCGATCGCTCATAATTTAGAGCAATTCCTGCTAGTTTTGACCATTTCCTTGAGTGTCGCCACTTTATCGAGAACCGTTGCCTTCCTCCGCAAAATTCCCTACACCCTGCTGTTAGTTATTGTCGGTATGGGTTTAGCTTTTTTAGATTTGCGTCTAGTTAATCTTTCCCCGGAATTAATTCTGGAAATTTTTCTGCCTCCTCTGTTATTTGAAGCAGCCTGGAATATTCCCTGGGCTAAATTAAAGGAATATTGGGTTACTATCGTCCTTTTTGCCGTTATCGGGGTGATTATCTCCGTTTTGGGAGTCGCCTATCCCCTACATATCTTTGCTAATTTACCCCTATCGATCGCGTTTCTCTTGGGGGCTGCCCTAGCTGCCACCGATCCCGTCTCTGTGATTGCCCTATTTAAAGAATTGGGGGCCAGTAAAAAACTGACGATCCTGATGGAAGGGGAAAGTCTCTTTAATGATGGGGTCGCTGTGGTCGCTTTCGTCCTCTTGGTGGGTATTCCCTTGGGAGTCGATACCTTCTCAATTCCCGTGACGATCGCTCGTTTCTGCACCTTTGTGGGGATTGGCATCGGTGTGGGTTGCGTGATCGGTTTCGGCATTTCCTACCTTACCCAACGCTTCGATCTGCCTTTTGTGGAACAGTCTCTTACTCTAGTTTCTGCATACGGAACCTATCTCGTCACGGAAAAATTAGGCGGATCTGGTGTGATTGGGGTGGTAATTGTCGGGATTATTCTCGGTAATCTCGGTTCGCGCATTGGTATGAGTCCCCGCACGCGCTTGGTAGTTAGCGAATTTTGGGAATTTATCGCCTTTTTTGTCAATTCCATCATCTTTTTACTGATCGGCGATCAAACCCGTTTTGAGAGTCTCGGTAGTCACTTAACCGGGATTTTAATAGCGATCGCCGCTATGGTGGTTTCCCGTCTGTTCTCAATTTTTGGACTAGGGGGAATTAGTAACCTAATTACGGGCAATAAGATCAATTTTAAGGAAAGAACGGTGTTATGGTGGGGAGGATTACGCGGTTCGGTTTCGATCGCCCTAGCGTTAAGTGTTCCTACGTCTATCCCCTACCGTCAAGAAATTATTGACGTGGTTTTTGGGGTGGTTTTATTTACTTTATTGGTGCAAGGATTATCTATACAATGGCTATTAAATGCCCTCAATCTTATCGGTGATCAACCGATTCGCACCGAATATTCGGCCTTAATTGCTCGTCAAATTGCTTTAACTAGGGTGTCTAATTATCTGCAACAACCAGAACGTTTTCCCGATATCGATCCCGAATTTTATCGCTACAAAAAAACTCTGGTGGAAGGACAATTAAAGTCCTTGGGGGATCAGTTGCAAAAATTACTACAGGAACACCCACAATTAAAAGATCTGGTGGTCGAACAATTTCAAGATACTTTACTTGATATCGAAGCTAATACCTACGCAGAATTAATTCGAGCCGGTCGTTTAAATGAAAATCTCGTTCCCCTTTTAGTGGAGGTAGAAGAAGAAAAAGAGAGGGTTTAATGATCAAGTCATGGAAAATCAAAGAATTTTTGCTAAAAATTGCTGAGTTCGATCGGATTGAGGATTATTAAAAAATTCTGCTGGGGGGGCAATTTCCAAAATTAAACCCTGATCCATAAATACCACTTGATCGGCCACTTCTCGCGCGAATCCTACCTCGTGGGTGACACAAACCATGGTCATCCCCGATTTGGCTAAACTTTGCATCGTTTCCAAGACTTCTCGCACCATTTCTGGGTCTAAAGCTGAGGTGGGTTCATCGAATAACATCACCTTCGGCTGCATGGCCAAAGCGCGAACGATCGCCACCCGCTGCTGTTGTCCTCCCGATAACTGAGGGGGATATTTAAGCGCTTGTTCGAGAATACCAACTTTTTCGAGGAGTTTTCTCGCTATTTCCTCCGCTTGCGCTTTTTTCCAACCGCGCACCCACATCGGACCGAGGGTGACATTATCTAATACCGTCAGATGGGGAAAGAGGTTAAATTGTTGAAAAACCATGCCGACTTCCTGACGGATTGCCTCGATATTTTTGAGGTTGTGGGACACAGTTATTCCGTCAATAATAATGCGACCTTTTTGATAGGATTCCAACCCATTAAAAGTGCGGATAAAGGTGGATTTTCCCGAACCGGACGGCCCCATAATCACGACAACTTCCTGTTTATTCACGGTGAGATTGACTCCCCGCAAAGCATGAAAGCGGTTATCATACCATTTTTCCACCGCTTCGGCAATTATAATCGGTTCACTGTTGTGAGAGTCCATATTTTTGAGAGTTTATTGATTATCTGTATCGGGAAACCACTGTTTCTCAAGAATTTGTCTCAGAGAGTAGGGACAAATTATCGGTAAATTTTTTAATCCTGTCTTTTTTTCGGCAATTAAGCGGGCATTTTCATAGATATTCTCTAACTCTAGTTCTAGAAATTTGCTTAAATTGGTGGTGAGCTTATCTTCTAATTGTACTCGAAAAGTGATAATCTCTGCCGCCCAATGATTACTATTTTTTTTCTCTTTCTGTCGTCCAAAATTGATAGAGTAACAGATGGATTATTATTTGTAAACTTAAACTTTTAACAGCAGTTTTTTCGCTTCGTCCCAAAGCTGCCAACTCCTCGATTAAATGTTCGTAATCTAACTGATCTAACTGACGATTTTTTAATAACTCGATCGTCTCGCTTAACCAGCGATCATACTCCCGTTCATAAAGCTGTTCTAAAGCAAGCATTGTCTTTGATCAAATGGGGACATTATTAAAAATAAGCCGTTCCTAGTAATAATAGCATAAAATATCCGAATGGCACTGGATTAGTGTAAATATTCTTGAATTAATGATCATGACAGTCAAAAATGCTTGACCCTGAGGTAAAAAAAGGTTAAATTATGGTTAGGCTGAGAAGATAACCCACACATCCTAGATAATGAGGCTATCATGGAAATCGATAAACTCAAAGAAATTGCTCAAAAAGTTGAAACCTCTCGTTCTCAAATCCAAAACGAACAGGCAACCAAAACAGCTTTTATTATGCCTTTTTTGCAAGCATGGGGTTACGATGTGTTCAATCCCATGGAAGTTCACCCCGAATATAGTGCCGATTTAACTGGATTAAAAGGGGAAAAAGTAGATTATGCTATTTGTTTGGACAATCAACCGATTGTTTTGATGGAATGTAAAAGCTGTCATCAAAATCTTGAGCATCCTAAACATAGTTCCCAACTGCATCGATATTTTAATGCAACTGGAGCTAACTTTGGAGTTTTAACTAATGGGATTATCTATCGGTTTTATACGGATACCGTCAAGGATAATATCATGGACGATAAGCCATTTTTTGAGTTTAACATCCTCGACTTTGACGACTCTTCTGTTAACGAATTAAAACGATTTTCTAAATTTAGCACTAGCACATCTGACTTCAATTCTGGCAAAATAAAAGAGGCTGCTCGCAATTTATTGTACACCAAAGAAGTTAAAAAAGTGATTGCCCAGCAATTAAATGATCCTTCCCCCGAATTTGTTAAGTTTTTTGTTAGTCATGTGTATTCTGGAGTGAGAACTGCATCGGTTGTTGAAAAATTCACAGAAATTATTAAGCGTTCTCTCAAAGAGTATATCAATGATATCATCAAAGAAAAATTTGAGGAAGTTTTTAGAAAAGAACCCGAACCAAATCCTGCTGATACAGCAGCAGAAGATACTCCACCAGAAGAAACAGGGGGAGATGGAATTAATACGACCCTCGAAGAATTGGAAGGATTTTACATTATTAAATCAATTCTACGGGAAGAAATCAATACCGCACGCATTCAATACAAAGACACTAAAAGTTATTTTGGTATCAACTTAGATGGAAAAGTAACCAAAACAGTCTGTCGTCTGCGCTTCCATGAAAAAACTGGCAAGAAATCAATCAGTATTCCCGATAACGTCGAAACTGGTAAAGAAGCAACCACCAATATAGACAGTCTTGATGAAATTTATGGAGTCGCTGAATTTCTGAAATCTCGCATCCGCTATCTGACTCAAGATACTTATAAAAGCAAGTCAGAAAAAACAGAAAGTATCTAAAATAATTATCCCCTATCTCTTTAATGACCGATAGGGGTTTTTAAGGATATGATTTTTAGTAATCGCTGATTATGGTTGTAAAATTTTATCTAGGGATAGGAAGTTACGGTTAATAAGTGGTCATGAAAAGGAGATAGGATATCCGAACATTATAATAAAAGTTTTCTCTCAAGTTAAGGTCAAACAATTCTAGCTGGGAGTTATCGAAGTGTAATTAAGCTTGACAAACTCAAATTAAGGTGTTAATATATAGGGCGTGATTTGTACAGATGTTAAAAATTTTGTTTTGCGGTAGTCTATGAATTTAACAAATTTACCAATGTCTCTTGATGAGATGCCTTTACCTAGTTATTTGCCGCCAGTTATTTTAACAGTTTTTACTCGTCCCGATCTACTCAAGGAAGTTTTAAAGGGTTTAACCCAACAGATTCTATCTGCGTCGCCTAGAATTTGTGAAGCTATTTATAGCTCACTCCCCCCTTAGTTTCAAAAGAACTCGCCGTCGTCTAGGTTTATAGTTTAGTAGATACTTAATAGAAAATATGAATAGCTCTAGAAAATTTCTGATTTGTAAAGGTTCCTCTGGCATGGGAAACCGAATTCTGGCCGCCTGTGGTGCAATAATCTATAGTGAAATTAGTAATCGCCAGTTAGTTATTGATTGGCGGGATAATACTTATTGTCATGACGATATCAACTCCTTCCCTCTATTTTTTAACTGTCCAAACACAAGTTCAGTAGAATCTATACCTGATACCAAATCTGTCTATCCTGAGATATGGATTGATAAGTTAGATCAGTCTTTTGGTGGACTAAGAAAAGATTTAAGGATTTCGGATCAATCTATGTCGGTTGAATTATCTAGAACAAATTATGAGAGTGAGATTCTGGTTTTCTGTGCCTATACTCATAAAATCAACCAGATGAGACAACTTTTTCATGGGAAGTTCGATTACTTGGCAAAAATGGATGATCGTACTATTATCAAACAGGTATTAAACTCTCATCTAAGCCTGAAACCTGAAATCGTTCAGTCTATCGAAGATTTTAAATCATCTCACTTGGGAGTGAATACCCTAGGCGTTCATGTCAGATATACAGATATGAAGATTCCTTTGGATAAGCTAATTACTAAGACTAAAAAAATCAACAAAAACAATAAATTTAACAGCATTTTCTTGTCCACAGATTCTCAAGAAGTTGTTGAAAAATTTCAACAGGAATTCCCAAATATTATCACCACACCAAAATGGTTTCCACCCTCAGGAGAAAGAATGCACCAGAACTGGGATCAATGTCCCGATCGCGTTCAAAATGGCATAGAAGCATTAATGGATATGTATTTGTTAGCCAGTTGTAATGATTTGATTTTTTCTTCTCAGTCCTCCTTTGGTTTAGTGGCATCAATCCTAAGTAAAGCCAGTAAACAACATCTCCACGATGTGAATTCTTCTTCATTGGTTGAAAAAGTCAAAGCGAAAATTACAGGTATTGCCAAATAGTTTGTACGAGCAATTAACCCGAACCAACCTTAATGATGTCTATGCCATGGCAAACTTGGGGAGTTACCAACTCATGCTTAATTCTCTCAATCGCATTTTCTCGCCTTTAGTATCTAGCGTTTTGCTTACCATAATTATCTCCAGTTGTCAAGGTACAAAGGTATTAACTTCGGCGAATAATTCCCAGACCAATCAATGGCAAAAAGTGACCGTAATCGAGGGTTTAGAGCATCCTTGGGCTATGGTTTGGCTACCTAACGGGGAAATCCTCATCACAGAGCGCCCCGGTCGTTTAAGAGTGGTTAGAGAGGGCAAATTAGACCCAAAAGCCATCGCTGGAGTTCCCGAAGTTTTTGCCGTCGGACAAGGAGGACTGCTCGATGTGGCAATTCATCCCCAATTTACCCAAAATCGCTGGATTTATCTAACTTATGCCCACGGAGACCAGGAGGCTAATCGTACCCGCGTCGCTCGTGCGGTTTATGATGGTACAAGTTTGCGAGATGTGCGGGTTATTTTTGAAGTTTCCCAGGCAAAAACCGGCTCTCAACACTTCGGTTCGCGGTTATTATGGCTACCGGATGGCACTTTATTGGTAGCGATTGGAGACGGGGGTAATCCTCCCCTACAATTAGCGGGAGATTTAATTAGAAAACAAGCACAAAATCTGCAAAGTCATTTAGGTAAAATTATCCGCATCAATGACGATGGTTCTCTACCGAAAGATAATCCTTTTGCGGATTCTAAAATTTGGAGTTATGGTCATCGGAATATTCAAGGAATCAGCTTTGATCCGATGACTCAACGAGTCTGGGCAACAGAACACGGAGCAAAAGGAGGGGATGAATTAAATTTAATTGAAAAAGGTAAAAATTATGGCTGGCCAGTGGTTTCTGCCAGTCAAGAGTACGGCACTAACACCCCCGTTTCCCGCGAAGAATCTCGCCCCGGTCTGATCGATCCGAAAACAATTTGGAAACCTGCGATCGCTCCTTCGGGATTGGTCTTTTATACTGGTAATCGCTTTCCTAATTGGCAGGGAAATTTATTCGCCGGTGGTTTAGTTTCCAGGCATATTCGCCGTCTGGAAGTGGATAAATCGGGTGAAATTATCAATCAAGAAGCGATTCCCATCGGTCAGAGGGTGCGGGATGTGCGTCAAAGTCCCGACGGATTTTTATACCTGCTCACCGATGAAGGTAACGGTCAATTAATTCGCCTTGAACCGGCATCTCATAGCAATTCTCGCTCATAAAAATTACACATCAAATTATCGAATTTAAGTCCCCTTTTTTAAGAGGGATTGAGGGAGAGCAAATTGGGTGCATCTCATTTTTGTCAATCTACTAAGTTGGGATTTTTAAGGGAAAACTCTCTGCTAAAATTGGGCGTTACTGCCGATTTTATCACTCAATCTTTCCTACGGATCGGCGTACTGCTACCGGGTGCCTTCGGCATGGCACTGATAACCTAAGCCGCATAACGCCAAAGTTATGCCCAGAGCCCTCATAGCCTGTATTCTTCATGAAGATTTGGGAAAATACTCAAAAGCCTTGCTAGGAAAATCATTCAGGGATCTAGCTAAAAAACAGACTGTTTTTTGAGACCCTCTCATAATCAGGGTTTTGGCAATTGGTGAATAATTCAGGATAGATTCTTCTCCTCCAGCGATCGCCTACCCCCCTTGATTGTAAAGATTTGTTTAGCTTGACCAGAGGTTGATAGTGCATAGGCTAGAATGAATTTCAAATGGATTCAAAATGAATTTTAAATGAATTCAGGATGAGCCAATCTGGTGAACTGTCGTATTTTAATCATGGAGTTGCCATTTTGTGAGTAAGAAATGGTTCGCAGATAACAGTTTGTCGATCGGGCGGACTCCTCTAGTGCGCCTTAATCGAGTCGTTGGCAACAATCACGCCACGGTTCTGGCCAAGATTGAAGGTCGCAATCCAGCCTATTCAGTCAAATGTCGTATTGGTGCGGCCATGATCTGGGATGCGGAACAACGGGGATTATTGGGGCCGGGCAAAGAACTGGTTGAACCCACCAGTGGCAATACAGGCATTGCCCTAGCCTTTGTAGCCGCCGCTAAGGGGATTCCCCTAACCCTGACCATGCCAGAAACCATGAGCCTGGAGCGGCGCAAACTGTTGCTCGCCTATGGAGCCAATCTGGTGTTAACAGAAGGGACTAAGGGCATGACCGGAGCAGTGGCAAAGGCAGAGGAAATTGCCGCGTCTAATCCCGATCGCTATGTGTTGTTGCAACAGTTCCGCAATGCTGCCAATCCCCGCATCCATGAGGAAACCACCGGCCCTGAAATTTGGCAGGACACAGACGGGGCGATCGATATTCTCGTGTCGGGTGTGGGAACGGGCGGAACCATTACGGGAGTTTCGCGCTATGTCAAAAAGACCCGGGGAAAACCGATTTTATCGGTAGCAGTGGAGCCAGAAGCCAGCCCCATACTATCCCAAGCCCGGGCAGGTCAGCCCTTAAAGTCTGGCCCTCACAAAATTCAGGGCATTGGGGCGGGGTTTGTTCCCGAAGTTCTGGATTTATCCCTTGTGGATGGGATTGAAACCGTTTCCAACGAAGAGGCCATTCTTTATGCCCAACGGTTGGCCAAAGAAGAAGGGATTATCTCCGGCATTTCCTGCGGTGCCGCCGCCGCCGTCGCCGCTCGCTTGGCACAACAACCCGAACACCAAGGCAAAACCATTGTCGTGATTTTGCCAGATTCCGGAGAACGGTATTTGAGTTCCATCCTGTTCCAAGGGGTATTTAATGAGCAAGGGTTAGTGGCATGACGAGCGAGCATCCGAGCAGTTCCAGCGCTCTCTCCCAACCGCCCCTGTCCTTGGATCTCGATGAGATTATCGCTCAATTGTCCAAACCTCGTGGCGAGTCGTTCCACAGTTGGTCTCAATCACGAAACCATTTCCCCTTGCCCTCCCGTGAGGCCTTATTTCGGATTGTTGATCGACTGCGTGCCGTTCTTTTTCCCTATCACTTTGGCAATCCCGATTTAGGCGAAACATCCAGCCGCTATTTTATCGGTCATACCCTCAATGAAGTCCTGCAACTGCTGCATCATCAGGTTTGTCGCGAACAGTGGTTGCTGGGGTCACAGTTGCACTGGTCGTCAGACCAGATTGAGAAACACGCCCAAGGGACGGTACAAGCCTTTGCCACTCAATTACCCCATCTGAAAGCTCTGCTGGAAACCGATATCACGGCGGCCTATCGAGGTGATCCGGCGGCCAGAAATTTAGATGAAGTGTTGTTTTGTTATCCCGGGGTAACGGCCATCACTTATCACCGCATTGCCCATGCCCTGTATCGGTTGGAATCGCCCTTGTTGGCGCGGATTATCAGTGAAATTGGTCATTCCTTAACGGGGATTGACATTCACCCCGGTGCCTCGATTGGCAATAGTTTCTTTATCGATCATGGGACGGGGGTGGTGATTGGGGCTACTACGGTGATTGGCGATCGCGTGCGCCTTTACCAAGCGGTCACGCTCGGGGCAAAAAGCTTTCCCCGGGACGAATCGGGCAGTTTAATCAAAGGTCAAGCCCGTCATCCGATTATTGAAGATGATGTGGTGATTTACTCAGGTGCAACGATTCTCGGTCGGGTAACTATCGGTCGGGGCGCCACCATCGGTGGAAATGTTTGGTTAACCCGCAGTGTGCCGCCGGGGGGTTTTATCTCCCAGGCGCAACTACGACAGGAAATGTTTGATGACGGCTCTGGAATTTGAGGGGCTGTCCGGGCTGTGATTGTTCGGCCATAACAGTCGCTTTGTTACTTTTTCTTAAATTGGAGGATTTAACTCAATGACCTATACCCAAGATCATGAATTACAACTGGCTTTGGGAGATGCTGCCGCTCGGCAGTTAGCCAATGCCACGAAGACCGTTCCTCAGTTATTGACCATTTCACCCCGGTGGTTCGTTCGCCTCTTGCATTGGCTACCCGTTGAGGCGGGGATTTATCGTCTCAACAAAGTCAGGGATGCTTCCCGGGTTGAGGTGGCCTGCTCTGAACGAGATGAGCGGGAACTGCCCGAAACCTTTGTGGATTACGAAGAGACCCCCCGGGAGTATTTCTTGAGTGCGGTGAATACGGTACTGGATGTTCACACTCGCGTGTCCGATCTCTACAGCAGTCCCCACGATCAGATCCATGAACAATTGCGGCTGACGATCGAAACCCTGAAGGAACGTCAAGAAAATGAGTTGATCAACAACCATGAGTACGGATTGCTGAACAATATTGTTGATTCCCAGAAAGTACAACCTCGCAATGGTGCGCCCACGCCGGACGATTTGGATGAGTTGCTGGTCAAGGTGTGGAAAGAACCGGCATTTTTCCTCGCCCATCCTAAAGCGATCGCCGCCTTTGGCCGAGAAGCAACCCGACGGGGTGTACCCCCCGCTACGGTGTCATTATTCGGGTCTCAGTTTATTACCTGGCGAGGCGTGCCTTTGATTCCTTCCGATAAGTTGGCCGTGAATGAACAAGGCAAAACTAATATTTTGTTATTGCGGGTAGGAGAAAGCCGTCAAGGGGTGGTCGGTCTCTATCAGCCCAATTTACCCGGTCAACAGGGAGTTGGCTTGTCGGTGCGATTTATGGGGATTAGTCGCAAGGCGATCGCATCTTACCTGGTCTCCCTCTACTGTTCGTTGGCAGTGTTGACCGACGATGCGGCGGCCGTACTGGAGAACGTTGATGTCAACCAATACCACATCTACGACTATGACTAACCCTGAACTGATCCCTGAAAAGGCGGGGGGGAATCTAACCGCTCTATCCCCGCCCACCACTGCCCTAACTGAGGTCGAGAACATTTCTCTTAACCCCTTATTCCAACCTGACCTTCTTGAGCATCTCGCCCAGACGATAATTCAAGAACTACAACGGCACGACCTTGGAGCGTCGCGGGCCAAGGGGTTGAGTCCAGACCGGGATGATCTGGTGCCATCCACCCCCGCAACTTCCCCGGCTGCTGTGGGCGAACGGCCCACAGTTCCCTTTACTGTACCCTTAGCCACCCCCTCTTTCTACTTCATTGAAGAGTTAGAAACAAAAATCCCCGACCTTCCGGCGGTAGTGGCCAAACCGGGCCAGCTTGTTCAAGTCCCGGGTATCGATCCCCTTTTTGTCCCCCAGGCAAGCGGGCGAAGCGTTCAAAGACCTAGCTTCTTTGATGTTCATACCATTCGCCAGGATTTTCCCATCCTGCAAGAACGGGTGAATGGCAAACCACTGATCTGGTTCGACAATGCCGCAACAACTCAAAAGCCCCAAGCAGTCATCGATCGCCTCGTTCATTTCTACAGCCATGAAAATTCCAATGTGCATCGTGCCGCCCATGAATTAGCGGCTCGCTCCACAGATGCTTACGAAGCGGCCAGAGAAACGGTACGTCGTTTTCTCAATGCCTCCTCTGCCAACGAAATCATTTTCGTGCGGGGAACAACGGAAGGCATTAATCTGGTGGCAAAAAGCTGGGGACAACAAACCCTACAAGCGGGGGATGAGATTGTCCTCACCCATCTGGAACACCATGCCAATATTGTGCCTTGGCAGCAACTAGCCGCCCAAACGGGAGCAAAATTGCGGGTTGTCCCCGTCGATGACCACGGGCAGATTTTACTGGCAGAGTACCAACAATTACTCAACTCCCGCACAAAACTGGTGGCCTTTTCCCATGTTTCCAATGCCTTGGGAACCATTACCCCCGCCAAACAAATCATTGACTTAGCCCATCGGGTCGGAGCTAAAGTCTTGTTAGATGGCGCTCAATCGGTTTCCCACATTCCGATCGATGTTCAACAATTAGGGTGTGATTGGTTCGTCTTTTCCGGACATAAAGTCTTTGGTCCCACAGGAATCGGGGTACTTTATGGTCAAGAAGACCTGTTAAATGCCACGGTTCCCTGGCAAAGCGGCGGCAACATGATCGTGGATGTGACGTTTGAGCGTACCGTGTATCAGGCGGCTCCCACTCGTTTTGAGGCCGGAACGGGCAATATTGCCGATGCCGTTGGCCTAGGGACGGCCTTGGATTATGTTCAGCAGATTGGTTTGACCACCATTGCCAATTACGAGCATGAACTTCTGGAGTATGCCACTGCGGGACTGACAACCATCCCGGGCCTGCGTTTGATTGGGACGGCAGCCGATAAGGCTGCCGTGCTTTCCTTTGTGCTGGAGGGATTTGATGTGGAATTCATCGGACAGGCCCTGAACCGGGAAGGGATTGCCGTGCGAGCAGGCCATCACTGCGCTCAACCCATTCTGCGACGCTTTGGTTTAGAGGCAACGGTGCGCCCTTCCTTGGCTTTCTACAATACTAAGGCCGAGGTGGATGCGCTGGTGGCCGCGTTGGAACGTTTGCAACACGAATAAACTGACTGGAATAGGAGCTGCCGCACCTATTCCTATTCCAGTTCCCCCTGAACTAAGCTGTTGACTATCTAAATTACTCGTTAAGACTGCAGCGGAGTGCCGGAGTTGGGAGAGGCAGTTTGAGCATTTGTACTAAAATTCCCAATAAGCAGTTTAAATTCAGTACAGCTTACCACCTAGCTTATCTCCACCCCTGACTAGGGCTTCTAATACTAAATCGTGTTTTCAAGGTATAGGAGAGTGGGAAGTGGGAATTAGCAAGTGGGATGTGGGGAGAAACAATCCATAACTTGTGAGTTAATCACAATATTAAAAACGGATTTGGTATTACATCGTCACAATCAGATTAGAATGCAGATAAAAAATAGAGTTCTTGCATAATTAATTTTTGAGAGTTCAAAAATGAGAAAAATAGGCATAAAATTGCCTAAAATCCCTAAATAGAGCATTTAATTGATTAATGCTCATTCTTAATTCTCCTGACTCTGAGACTACTGGCTCCTTACTCCTCACCTAAGGTCAGATTTTTGATTTTTGCCAGAGGTCTAATTTTGACTTTGCCGGTATCAGATGCTAGTTTTGCTGCCGATTCTCTGTTTATGTCTAGGAATGGGGGAATTTTTGCTCAATCCCCCAGTTAGTCCCGTCAATTCCCTTCCCGCAACCACGGCAACCCGAACGGAAACCCGTTTGCTGCTGAATTTAAAAAAAAGACGGGTTTTTGTTGACCAAGCACAGAAAATAATCGCTTCTTATACCATTTTTCATAAGTAATGACAGAGATGGTTAATCGCCCTAACCCCCCACCCCCCCAACCCCCCCGACGTCGGGGGGGCAAGGGGGGGTAAGATACCTGCCAAGAATAAAGAAAAATGGTATTACCCAGTGGCGATCGGTCGTCCGGGTTGGGAAACCCCGACGGGAGAATTTAGGGTGATTCAGATGGTGCGGGAACCAGTCTGGGAACATCCTTTCACCGGTCAACTGGTGCCATCGGGAAAAAACAACCCCTTAGGGGCTCGTTGGATTGGATTTTGGACTGATGGCGCGAATTTTATCGTTTTTCACGGTACAAACCCAGAAAATCTCATCGGCTGGGCCGTCTGCCACGGTTGCGTCAGGATGCGCGATCGAGATATAAAAGCTTTATTGGAAAAGGTACAAATCGGCACTTCGGTGATAGTAATCGCTCAATAGAAACAATGGAAAAAATGTCACATTTACCAACACTTTACCCGATGATGTCGAGAGAGCCGTCTTCAGGAGTAATTTAGATAGTCAACAGTTTAAAATGAAAGAAACTAAGCTAAGAGGATAAGCGGTGAATATTATTGAACTAATCGGGATCGTGGCGGGAATATTAACTACTGTCTCGTTTTTACCCCAAGTGATTAAAACTTGGCGTTATCGTTCGGCTAAGGACTTGTCCCTCACTATGTTTATTTGCTTTTGTCTGGGGGTTTTTCTCTGGCTCATCTACGGTATTTATATGAGCAGCAAACCGATTATTGTCGCTAATTTTGTTACTTTTATCTTAGCGGGGACAATTCTCTATTTTAAGATTAAATACGATTAAAATGACTGGCAATCCCTTGCGGCTGTATTTGCTCACGTCATGACAATTCTACAATTTATCCCCACATCTAGGGGCGAGGATAGGATTTTTAGGTTAATTTATTGTTAAGATGATCATTTTTGACCATTTAGACCAAATTTGGGGTCAAGAAACATGAGCGATCGCATCGAGTGGATTAATGCCCTATCAACCCGTCCCTCCCTAGAAGCGGCGGTGACGGAGGTAGTGGAAAAAGTGCAAGATAAGTTAGTCGGATCGGCAGATCTAGCCATAATTTTTATTTCTTCTGCCTATGCCAGCGACTATCCCCGTTTAGTTCCCTTAATCTTGGATAAACTCCCGGTTCCTGTCCTGATCGGCTGCGGTGGGGCGGGGATTGTCGGCATGGGTGACAGGGAAAAAGCGCGAGAAATCGAAGCGAGTCCGGCTTTAAGTCTCACCGTCGCCCATTTGCCTAATGTGGAAGTGCAGCCCTTCTATATCGAAGCGGCGGAAATGCCCGATCTCGACAGTTCCCCCTCTAGTTGGACAGAATTATTAGGGGTAGAAGCGGCCAAAAATCCCCAATTTATCCTTTTAGCCGATCCTTTTTCCAGTCGCATCAATGATCTGTTAGAGGGTTTGGATTTTGCCTACCCCGGTTCGGCCAAAATCGGCGGTTTAGTCAGTGGTGGCATGATCGAACGTTCTGGGGGTCTATTCTACCACGATCAACAAAAACCCCGTAATAGCTATCTCTATCGTCAGGGAACCGTAGGAATCGCCCTTTCTGGCAATATTATCGTCGAAACTATCGTCGCCCAGGGTTGTCGTCCCATCGGACCGATTTATCAGGTGAGTGAGGGAGAACGCAATATTATCATCTCCATGACCGGTAAAGGGCCTGATGGGACTCCCCAACCACCTTTAAACCTACTGCGGGATTTAATCCCCTCCTTAAGGGAAAAAGACCGAGAATTAGTGCAAAACTCCCTTTTTATCGGTATTGCTAGGGATGAGTTCAAAATGCAGTTGCGGGCCGGGGATTTCTTAATTCGCAGTGTTTTGGGAGTAGATCCTCGTCAAGGTGCGATCGCAATCGGCGATCGAGTTCGTCCGGGGCAACGGGTACAATTTCACCTGCGCGATGCCGAGACTTCCGCCCTAGATTTAGAATTACTTTTGCAAGCTTTTCCCCAAGGAAAACCTAATAGTTCAGAGGTACTAGGGGCTTTAGTCTTTTCCTGTCTCGGTCGCGGGGAAAATCTCTACGAAAAACCGGACTTTGATTCGGGTCTTTTTCAGCGTTATTTCGCCAATGTTCCCCTCGCTGGTTTCTTTTGCAATGGAGAAATCGGGCCGGTGGCCGGTCGCACTTTTCTACACGGTTATACCTCGGCTTTTGCCCTCTTTCGTCAGGGAATTTAAGGTTATACTAAATAGTTAGTACGCTAGGGAGTAGAACAATGGTAAAAGCCCAATCTTTCTCTGAGTCGGAGATTATCTATCCCGATAGTGACGGTAAACCGATGGCCGATAATACCAAACAGTTTCGCTGGATCGTGACGATCAAGGAAAATCTCGAATGTTTATTCGCAGAGAATGACCATGTGTTTATCGCCGGCGATCTGTTGTGGTATCCGGTCGAGGGGGATAATAAAACCTGTCAAGCGCCGGATGCTATGGTGGTGTTTGGCAGACCCAAGGGCGATCGAGGTTCCTATAAGCAATGGTTAGAAAACCAGATTGCGCCGCAGGTGGTCTTTGAAATTCTCTCTCCGGGCAACACTAAAGCGGAAATGCGCCGAAAATGGCAATTTTATCAGCGTTTTGGCGTAGAAGAATATTATCTCTATGATCCCGATGCTAATTATCTACAGGGTTGGTGGCGCAGGGGTGATCAATTGGAGATGATTGCCGCGATCGATAATTGGCAGAGTCCGCGGCTACAGATTCGTTTTCAACTGGAGAGTCCCCAGTTAGCTATTTTTTATCCCGATGGCTCGCGGTTTTTGACCACCCTAGAAATCAAGCAAAAAGCGGAATTAGCCGAACAGCAAGCCCAACAGGAACGCCAACGGGCCGAATTAGCTGAGGCAAAATTAGCCCGCATAGAGGCGCAATTACGGGCAATGGGGATTAATCTAGAGGAAAGCTAACGAGGGGCGGGAAGGACGGGATTTAACCACTGGAGAATCTCATCTTTGAGACGGGAATTATCCCGGGCAAGTCCCTGTTTTAACCATTGGCCGATCGCATCAAGGGGAGTAAATACTTCTCCGGTTTGCCAACTGACATCTTGACTCAAGGGAGTGAGATGATTGCCCGGGAGAGTTCGCAGGGTAATTAAATCATTAAAGCGTTTTTTTAGCAGGGGATTTAATACCAGAGATTGATCGATCGTGTCGTCTTGAAAACGGATTAAAAGATTGCGACGAATGGCATAATCTTGGAAAATTAACTCGTTCGTTTCTTCGGGAGAAGGGGTAAATTCGAGGTTAAAAGTGGTGTCAATTTGCAAAGGTTCGATAAAGGGAATAGCTCGACGAATGGGATAATTATTAAAGGAAATTAGGATATTTCCCTCCCGTTCGACTTCGTAGAGACTACCGATTAATAAATGTAGTTTACACCCCATACTGTGACCCAATCCGTAGATGGGGAGATAACCTTGGGGCAGACTATGATTCCAGCGCAGACGTTCAATAATATTATCAAAACGGTTTAAAACTGTGCGGGCGATCGATTTATGATCGAGGGTATTAACAAAGGGAGTAGCAACAATAGCGTATCCTGAATTACCAAGGCTTTCTAATAACCAACGATAGGTAATATTCGGGGCTGCCGCCACAAATGCCCCACCTAAAAAGTGAATGATACCCCGGGGACGACGGGGGAGAAAAACCCAATTACCTGCTATTTCTTGCCAATTCATAATTAGTTATCAGTTAATTAATAACTTAGGGTTCGCCGTCACTCACCAAATAAATACGGCTCTCCTAGACTGGTGATAGCCAATTAGTAGTTGAAATCAGCCTAACCCCTTAAATAGCCTGGAATCCAACAAAGCAAAAAGCTTTTTTTTATTAAAATTGCTTTTTTGAATTCTGGTTAGCCTTTTGGCAAGGCTTGCGTGGATTATTTTCTGCTAATATATCATAACTACTCTAGAAGAGCCATAAATACCACTTCAACTAAATCCTGTTTAAAAGGGACAGGAGATTAGCCAGAAATTGGCACCGCCGGATAACGATAACTGCTTGCCCAAGTTATAAAAGATCGGGATAAATAGTTCTAGGCCAGTTTTTTCTTAATAAAAGCCACTAATTGAGCCATTTGTCTCTTCATACTTGCCATTTCTGTTTGCATTTGGGAAATTTGGGCATGGAGAGTCTGAATATCGGTGGTATAATCCCCAGTGAGTTCCTCTAGTTTCGGGCTAGAAACTGTTGGTTTAGGAGAATACTGTTTGGCCTTGGCCATCGCTTCTTTAATTGCTTGTACCAATTGTTTTTGGTCAAAAGGCTTCTCAATAAAGGCAAAATGCTGGAAAGGTTCGGGGATTTTCTCTACTACCTCCTCTTTCCGTCCCGACATTAACACGAGGGGAATACTTTTGAGATTATCTTCGCTTTCGATTTGCTGAAACACCTCCCAACCGCTCATTTTCGGGAGAAGGAAGTCCAAAATAATCAAATTCGGGTTTTCAGCCCGGATGAGATGATAGCCCTCTAATCCGTCTTTAGCTTCGAGGAATTCAAAGTTACCCTCTGGTAACATATCGCGAATGTGCATCCTGATCGCTTTACTGTCATCGATAACGAGAATTTTATGATTTGACACGATAGACACCTTAGAAAAGAGACAATAGATAAGCTCGATGATTCGAGGGGGTATTGAGGGAAACTTTCGAGAAACAGATTCAGCATTCCCAAAAAACCCTTAGAAACTAACATACACTATAAAGAAAAAACCTCGGTTAATGTCCGAGGCTGCTGTTGTAGGAGAACTCAATGCCAAACAAAAGGGAGATACCAAGACCAAAGAGGTTTTTATCGGTAAATCACCTTTGTTGTCCCATTGTAACCCCTGTTTAAGCGTATCGGGAGGAAGTAGCACTTTTTAGGGCTAAATAACCTAAACCGAGACATAAAAGCGCATTTACGCCCAAAAATGCCTGAGCGCTCGTACCAGAACCTAACCAGATCAGAGTAGGATGGATAACAGCACTGATACCTAAAGTCACCGCCATGGCTAAAGTTACCCCCACCGCTAACCATTTGGCTTGGGGATGGCCCAAAAGCAGAGCAATCAGGACAAAGGGCAGGATAACACTGGCAAAAAGCGGATTAAGGGCAGAACTTCCCTGAATAACGCCTCCTAGGTCGGAAAGAGAACTCCCCATCACTCGGAAAGGCCATTGGGGTAAATCGAAGATATAAAGACCTCTGAGGAAAAATAAGCCAGAACTGCCAAAAATTAGACCAGCATTCAAAAATCCGTTCCAGGAGAAGGGAAAATAATTTCTCAGCCACCAAGCGAGGAGATAAGAACCCAAAACCATAGCCATTTTGGGTAAAACCGCCACCGCACCGCCATCAATCCAGAAACGGGGATTGAGATAACCGTTATCGCGCAACCAACGCCAAAAATCCCGGAAAGTAATCTGTCCTTTTAGGGCCAATTGTAGGGCATTGCCCGCGTCTAATTGTCCGGCGCCAAAATGATTAAAGGGATCATCATTGATCTTACGGGCCGACTGTTGCAAAACCTCTAAAACTGCATTGGGTTCTTTAATTCCCGCAGCCTTGATTAAAGCTACCACCCCAGCAACGTGAGGGGCCGCCATGCTGGTTCCCTGAAAACCGAGGAACGCCGGTTCCCCCCCCTTAGCGGGATCGATGGTTTCTTGGATAATTTTACCCGTATCGGAGCCGCCGGGGGCAGCAATATCGATTCCGGCCCCGAAATTAGAATAGGGGGCTTTATTTCCGGAGGCATCTACCGCAGAAACGCCGATAACGTGGGGAAAACGGGCAGGATAGGCGGCGGAATTATCATCGGCATTACCGGCGGCGGCGACGATTACCACACCTTTACTATAGGCATATTCGATCGCGTCTTTCATTACTTGGGTTTCGCCTCCACCCCCTAAACTCATATTGATGACATCGGCTTTATTATCGACGGCAAAACGGATCGCTTCGGCGATATCTGCCACGGTTCCCCCACCCGTCCCGGAAAGTACCTTGAGGGGCATAATTTTGGCTTTGTAGGCGATGCCGGCCACCCCGTAGTTATTATTGGTCGATTGGGCAATTGTTCCCGCTACATGGGTTCCGTGACCGTTATCGTCCTCGGCATTGCTGCGATCGTTGACGAAGTCGTAGCCTTCCACAAACTCGGTTTCTCGCAGATCGGGAACTTGTGATACACCTGTATCAATAACAGCGACGGTGATCCCTTCACCGTGATTTTCTTCCCAAGCGCGTTCGATGTTAATTCCTCGCAGGTTCCACTGTTTGCTATAGTCGGGGTCATTGGGGGCGATGAAAGCATGATAAATATAATCGGGTTCGATCGATTCAGTGTATTTTTTTAGGTCGGAATTGCGGAGAGTTTTCAGGAGTTTGCTATCTCCATCGACGGTGTAAAGATGTTCATCGATGGAAAAAATACTATTTAAACTGGTGGTTTTTCCCGCTTTTTTGTTGACAGTATTTAACTGCTCATCGAGGACGCTGACGGGTATATCGTCCTTAAAGTCGATTAAAATTGATTGATATTCGCCCCGATTTGCTAATCCAGTAAAGTTAAAGAGAGCAAATCCTAGACCGATAATGAATAGGGTTAACAATAAAAGTTTTTTCATAGATTTCCTGAGAATTGATCATTGCCAGCCAAGGTTTTTTTAGTTTCGATGAGAAAATCTGAGCGAAGTTCCCCTATTTTTGTCGCAGTTGAAGATAGAACTAACCAGTTACAAAAAAGTCACCTGTTGTTTATTTTCAGATCGATCGCCGATCGCTGTTAATTCCCGACTGGCAAAAATAGCTTCGTAGTGGCGATAATGTTTAAATTCGAGGAGATTATAGAAAGGATCCTCTAGAAAAAAGGTTTTATGCTCGGTTATCTCCCCAGTAAAGCGAGTTTTTGGTTCTAGATAAAATTTTAGTTGATTGACTCGCGCTTGTTCGAGAAGATTGTCCCAATCGCTGGCATCCGGCAGAATTAGACCAAAATGGCGAGGATAAATACTATTTTGGGGAGTAAGAGGCCTTTCGGTGACATGAGCGACTACCTGATGACCGGAGAAATTTAAGATAATCGCTTTCTCGGTTTCCCTTCCTGCTAAACAACCTAAACCATCACAGTAAAAGCTTTTAGCGGTGGACACATCAGTAATCGGAATAGCGAGATGAAAAATTGCAGGTTGATTCATAGCGATCGAGTTTATCCGCGCTCTACTAGGTTCTATTGTAGCGATCGAGGGGCGATTCTTCCAGGAATTTTTGAAAAAAATTGGCAATTACCTAGAGTTGGCTGAATAAATCTAAAAACCTTGTTGGATAATATCTTTAGGCTTTTTGACCTCAAAAAGTGCTGGCCTTTGGAGTAATCGCAGAGAAATTTTAGGCACTTTTTCCCTGAAAATTAGGTAATTGACCAGGGCGGTTCGACAAGCTCACCGTCCACTCGACTGAGCTTCGCCGAACGTCCTGAAAATCGATAAAACCCCACACCCCACACCCCACACTTCTGACTGTAGGCTTACCATTAAGTAAGCACTCATGACCATTTCCCACCATCTTGCAATTCGGCTATAGTCAGTTACTCGAAAGTCGGCCCAACCCAATTCATTTTTACTCTGTTTTAACCCGTACTCTACCCAGTTTCTTAGCCCATATAAGTTCCCCACATCTTTATACTTTATCCCTGGTACTTTTGTGATAATGTACCAGGTTGAGTTATCTAGTAAGGTTTCTTTGTTATCGGTAACTTGCCCATACCTTATTTCTCTTTTTTTGCCAAAGATAATCTCCCTTACATATCTTTTTTCCGTCTTTCCTGTGGAGAATACTCTCTCAAATTCTCGCCATTTATTAGATCTTACTCTTTGCTACGATGGTAGCCATACTCCGTGATTGCTGCGAATTGCCAGTACAAATTTTAGCTTTTCTTGATTTAAGATGCTAACAAAATTCTCATCGCTTTCCCCCTATTCGCTATCTGCTAATACTAGCTTAATCTTCAAGCCCATTTCTCTCAGTTTTTTAATGATTTCTCCTCCTATTTTTGGCTGGCTTTTGTCATCATCCCCTTCTTTTAATATCTCTCTTGGTTTATACAATTCAGCTATTAGAGTAAATGTCATTACTCTCAATAATACATAAGCCGTTACTGCTACAATTTTATTTTCAATTTTTTCCAGATTACCAATATATTGTCTCTTCACATAATCGGTGTTTTTTCCTTTCTTTTTATCCCCTGTTTCGTCGATAATGACCATTATGTTTTTCCCATTTACCAAATTCAGAATTGATTTTAATCTTCTATTTCTCAATTCTTCTACTGACCAAGATGCCTCGGTTAAAAAGTGATCTAATCCCTCGGCATCTTCTAACCCTACTACCTTCGCTATCGCTGGTAAAGTTTTCCTTTTTATATCTGAAATTATTCCCAGATGTAGATACTTAAAATATTCAAATGTTCTAACTTCTGGAAATAAATCTCTATAGTTTTCGCAGTAGTCATCAATGAATTTAACCGTTGGTTGGGCTGGGCGTGGCTTAACCATAGACCACCTCTCGATTTCAGGCTATATATCTTAATTCTATCTCTCCTAGAGTCCTGAAAGAGCGATATCTATCGTGATAGTTGGCATTAACTGTTTAAAGGTGTCCCGACGCACTTCTGTTCCGAAATCGTAGCCTAAAGTTCCTAACACATAAACGAGGTTTGAACGTTGACTAGGAGTAGTGCTTGCTTGACTAGCATTGATCAAGTTTGCAGAAACAGGGGTTGTTACAGCAACATTTGATCATACTTGATTAAGATTTGTGTTTCCATTAACTAGATGGGAATTGAGTTTTATTTCAGATTCCTTGACTAAGGGTTTTTTAATCTGTTCTAGGTTTTCAATTGCTTGTAATTCTTTTAAAAGAACTGTGGCTGTAGCCGGTCTTTTTTCGGGATCAAGGGCAATTGTAGCTGCAATTAAATTTTTAATGGGTAGTGGTGCATCAAGTTTTTGTAGTGCAGCTAAAACATCTTGATAATTAGACAATTCAACATCATTCAAACAATCTAACCCTAAAATGCCAAAAGCAAACACATCTCTAGTATAGCTGTTTAGCCCATTACCCGGTTCAGGAGGAACATAAATACCTCGCCCAGGTTTCAACAGAGAGACCAAGGTAATATTACTATTATCGTCATTGTCAATTTTCCTGGAAACGTTAAAGTCAGCAAGCTTGACATTACCTTTATTGTCAACAAGAATGTTTGTCGGATGAATGTCTCTGTGAAACGGTGACAAAATTCCAGACCTTCAAGAATAGGTAAGGCAATATTTACATAGAAGTCATGCCAATCTGTATGAGGATAAACTTGAAGATAATCTTCTAAATTCGCCCAATAATCCAGACTGTAAGAATAGTAACTGATTTATTTTTAGGAGTATTGATTGTTCCTATTATTACATATTTAGTACCATGTTCTGTAGTAATTACCTCAGTAACATCTTGATTTCTTACTATTTTTGACAATTCTTGTTCTCAAAACGTTACATTTTCTTCATTAAAAACGAGTTCACGAAAAAACTTAGCTTTTGATTTACCAACAGAGGGATTTTCCAAAAGTAAATAATCAATGAGTTTTTCAGGCTGAATAAAAGCATTTTCTCGATTAGTTAATGACAATTACTCTCAATCCTCAAAATATTTAGTTTCCAAGTTAGCAGTCTTTTCTTGTCAATAATTTTTGAGTGAATTTTTGTTAAGTTTTTGTTAAGCTTCCCTGCTTTTCCCTATAAGGTTTGTGCTAAAATCAAGAAAAACACTCTGGGTCGTCTCCTGCAAAATAAATTCCGATCGATAACAATCGCTTGAATAAATCAATTTAGTTTAAAGCATTTAAAACTAAACAAAAAAGCTAGTGCAAGATTTAAAGATTTAAACGATTTAGAAAATTTACCATAGATTAGACTTTTTTAGAGTCGCCATTTAGCGCAAAGCGCAAGTATCAAGAACAATTTTTATACTTCCGTCCATTCTTCAGTTGTTGGGGTAGTTAAATTTTCAAAATACTGAACTTTTCCTCGCATATTCTTCAACAATTCCGCCGTTGAATAACTTTTTTGATAGGGAGAAATTCTCGCCACTGGTTTACTCCCTTCTGTCACTAAAATTTCTTCTCCTTGTAACTCCACAATTGGCAACAATTCTAGTAAATTAGCTTTGAACTGAGTCTTGTCAACAGTTTTCATAAAAATTTTTCCTTGGTATCCTATTCCTGAATCTAAATCTTCTAGCACTGGTGAGCCAAGGAAAAGGGGAACCCAGAAGAGAAACAACCTGTACTCCCCTGCTCCCCCTCTCTCCTGTTCAAGAAGCTTCTCCAGTAACCGCTCAATGCTCGAAATCCTTATATAATAAGAATTATACAAGACTTGTCACACCCTCCAGCAAATTACCTGAGCGAGCAAATCTTGACTGATGCCCAAAAAAATCAGAGAATTAAAACAAATGCTCAAAAAAGCTGGATTTATTGATTTTCCGGGAAAAGGCAGCCACAACCACTGGTTACACCCTCTATATGCCTGGAAAATCACCCTATCGGGAAAAGACGGAGCAGATGCCAAACGTTACCAAGAACAAGAAGTCAAAAATGCCATTGAAGAGGTCAGGAGAAAAGAAGATGAAAAAACTTAAATATAGAATACTGATTCAGTGGTCTGATGAAGACAATTGTTATCTAGTTGGCTTACCCGACTTTCCAGGACAAAAATGGCGGACTCATGGTAATACTTATGCTGAAGCTGTGAAAAATGCTGAAGAAGTCCTAGTATCTCTGATACAACTTTATCAGAAATTAGGGGAATCTTTACCTCATCCTGAAATAACTAAAAAGAGAGAAATTTTGCCAAAATAAATTAACAAAACTAGAAGAATACTTAGAAGTTTACCCTACTCTCACCTATTGCTACCAGAACTATCCAGGATACCGAAAGAAAGATTGTCATTGCGAGGGGAGATTGAGAGATTCTCCCTTTTGGGGAAAATTAATCCCTCCCCGAAGCAATATCTCAAAAGTTTTAGTTGTTCTGATTGGTAATAAATTGATGAACAAGCTCAACTTTTAGATTTAATTCCCGTGCAATTTGTTCTTCATTAAGTCCCAACCTAACCAGAAGGGGAATTGTTTCCAATTTTCCTGCAAATTTCCCTTCAAGTTTCCCTTCAAGTTTTCCCTCTTCCTTAGCTTCTTGATCAAACTTGGTTTGTTTCCATTCCGTGAGATTAAACATAGCTTCTAACTCCTGGCGACTTTTCTGCGGAAATTTGTAGATAATAATATTCTCGATTAACTCGATAACATTTCTTTGAGTATTAGGGTCAATAACCTGTTGGTGGGTTTGCTCAATCAAGGATTGAACTTGTTTTGGTGCTTTTTTGGCGCTGATGACGATAAACTGGAGGATACTGATCCCAAGAGATGATAGATGGAATAACTTGAGATTAGCGCCTATTATTCTCCCCAACATCTATTCTTCCCTTCTTTTAATTTTCCTTGGCGCTCTTCCACATTTCTTCAATAATTTGACCAATCACATCTTTCGATGAATGCACAAAAAATACCTCGTCTCTGTGGGCTAAAAATTCAGGCAATTACTCCCTATGCTCGCGCTTGGTCGCAACAGCGATCGCTGGTGGAGGCGAGAATTGCTAATCCCGACTTACCCGATATGTTGCTCCTACTGGAACATCCCCCCGTTTACACCCTCGGTACCGGTTCAGATATTAAGTTTATTAAATTTAATCTTGACAAAACCGATAAAGAAGTGTACCGAATCGAGCGAGGAGGCGAAGTTACCTATCACTGTCCGGGGCAGTTAGTGGGCTATCCGATCCTCAATTTGCGCTATTATCGGCAGGATTTACACTGGTATTTGCGACAATTGGAAGAAGTCATCCTGCAAACTATCGCTATTTATGGATTGTCGGGGTCAAGAATCGGGGGCTTGACGGGGGTATGGGTAGAAGGGTATAAAATAGCGGCGATCGGTATTAAAGTTAGTCGTTGGATTACCTATCATGGTTTTGCCCTCAATGTTTGTCCGGATTTAAGCGGTTTTGCCGAGATTATTCCCTGTGGGATTACTAATAAACCCGTGGGCAGTTTAGAGCAGTTTCTGCCTAATATTAGTCTTAGGCAAGTACAGCAAGATTTATCGAGGGTTTTCGCTTCAGTTTTCGGTGTGGAATTATTTTCTCTTGACAAGGATTAATATGAGCGATCGCAAAGACCCAGAAAAACTCACCGCGGAAAATAGGGCTGATAACCCCGAAAATAACGGTAAAGCCGGTTTATCGGCCCCCGATGCCTCCGAATACGTCTCCTCTTTATCTTCGCGTAATCCTGTGCGTCAGCGCATCCTAGTATTAAAAGATCTTCGGCCGGGTAACGCGGGGTTATTACTGGCCCCCCTGATGCTGATGACCATCGGCCTCGTCTTTAGCTGGGACTGGTTAGGCTTTTCTGGGGCGATAGTAGCGATATTGATATCTTTACAGGTGATTTTGCCCTCTATTCGCCAGTGGATCGCCCATTATCTCACTCCCTCTGAACGTCAGACGGTTTTCGCTTTTATGGTTTTTATAGCTGCTCTGGCCGGATTAGGGAAATATTTAGGAGTTTACGAGCGCATATTGCGATGGTTAGACAGTTTTAAATACGATGAGTTCGGTTCCTGGGCCGAGTGGGTGGGGGCTTTGGGACAGATTATGATCGCTGTGTTAGCCGTCTATGTGGCCTGGGAACAGTACGTTATTTCTAAGGATTTAACCATACAACAAAATCGCATTACCCAACAACAGACGATCGATTCCTATTTTCAGGGCATTTCCGATCTAGCCTTGGATGAGGAGGGATTTTTAGAAGATTGGCCCCAGGAAAGAGCGATCGCAGAAGGTCGCACCGCTTCCATCCTCAGCAGTGTCGATGCCTCTGGAAAAGCAAAAATACTGCGTTTTTTGAGTCAATCGCGGCTATTATCACCGATTAAACGCGATCGTTATCTAGGCCGACCGATTCTAGACGGGGAAGGAGGTTATGCGGAGGATCGAGAGTTCGGTACAAGAGTAGTACAATTGGGGGTAATGTTAGCAGGGGCCGACATTTCTGGGCAGGATCTGCGCTGGACGGATTTAAGCGAAGCGAATATGGTGCGGGCCGATTTAAGTTATAGCGATTTGGTGAAAGCAAATGTATCGCGGACAATTCTCTACGAAGCTAATTTAAGAGGGGCAGATATGAAAGGGATGCGTTTATTTTATGGTTCCCTAGAAAATGCTACCCCCCGCAGTCGTACCGTTCCCCCCAATTATGACAGCGGAGAACACACGGGAGCAGTGGTAGAAAATGTCAATTTTACCGGGGTGAAAAACATGAGTGAGGAACAGCGTCACTATTGTTGTCGTTGGTGTGGGGAAAAGTCCCGCGCAACTATTCCGGGGGGATGTGCTGATATTGCCAATCTTTTGGGTCGTTAACGGAGGCGGTCGGCAGGGGGCAGTGTTATAATCAGTGGTATTCATGGTCAATAATTCCCACAAATTTATGAATCAAAAAGTCGTTATTCTTGCCACTGCTTCCGCTAGTTTATTAGCCCTAGCAGTTACCACTAACTCCGTACAAGCTGCCCCAGAGTCCTTTCATCCTAGTTTCAATACCGAGAACTTAGGTGACATGATTATCGGCAAGACAACTGGGGAAGAAAATCCGATTTTTCGTCATCTTAATTGTAGTTGTGCCACCTGCACGCAATCCCTTAACTCCTCACTCAATTGATAATTTTCCGCCCCAACGATCCTGGGGGATAAAAGTCCGCTCTAGATTAATTTTTGCCACGGGTTCTGTGAGGGTAAATTCTCCCGATTCGATCAGTGCTTTTAATTCTAAAGCGGCTTCCCGGGACAGGGAAATACTGGCCAAAGGAGCCACCCTAACACTTTTTCCCTCGATCATAATCCGACCGCTTTTTAGTTTAGCGTAGGTGATTAAACCAAAGGTAGGACGGACTCGCCGGGGAATAGAAAAATCCACCACTGGAGCGACAATTTCCTCATCTTTTACCGCACAATGTCGAACTATTTCCTCGCTTAAAATTGGAATCGGTACTGCTACCCCTAACATTAAAGAAGCCCCATAATTTTTGAAATAACAACCTCGCACCCAACGAGAATTCATTTGTTTAGCATCACCAATTAAGGCTAAGGTGGAAGCCGGTCCAATAGGAGTGCGATTTTGTAGGCGTTTTTGCAGGGGAAAATGTTGGGTTCCTTCCCAGGCAATATAACCGATTCCTCCTCCCAAAAAAAGGCGCGTACCGATGCCTATAGCCTCTAAATCGGGGTCATTTAACAGGGGAGAAATTGCCCCGGGGTTAGAATAAACCGCATTACCTAATCGCGGCTGTAGGGGTCCTAAATAAGTATATAAAGTCCGCTCTCCCCCATTGACTCCGACGATAAAATTTTGGTAGAGATTGCGAGGATTAAAAAGATAAAATTGATTGATAGTCTCCTTAGAAATAATCGTTTCAAAAGAAGCACGAGGATAACAATCGGTGGCCTGGCCGACAGCACGCAGTTGAATCGATTTTCCGGCGATTAAATCCTCAATAATATGTCCGCCGCCCCTTTCGGGATTTTCTCCCTCTAAATTCTCATTTTTGGCCGCTAGATCACTAATAGCACTGGCTCCTAAATATAAATCCACCGCCCCAAAACCAGCATAAGCAGGAATCCCATCTAACCAACATTGACGAATTTTTATCGGCGGATCCGTCTGACCTAAATTAATAATTGCTCCCGAAGATTCCATCGGTTCAAAGGTTCCCGTACAAACCACATCTACTTGGGAAAAAACCTCCTTAATTCCCATCTCGCTCACGCGGCTTTTTAATTCCTCTACTGTCCAGACTACAGCCGTTTTTTTAGCGATCTTGTCGTTGATTTCAGCGATTGTTCTCATAAGAAAAATTGGTCGGATGGGGGTTAGGGAGCTTTTTGCTGTTATCAGTCAACAGTTATCAGATGTGAGTTTTCAGTGAGTGGTATTAACTGAGCAGTATTAAATGGCGGTGACAGTGCTGTCTTTTCACTGATTACTGATTACTGATTACTGATCACTGTTATAAGATAAATAAGGGAAAATTTACGATCGAAGCTTTTCTATGACAGTTACACCCGTTCCGGCCTCCTTTAATCCTGTTTCTGGTCTAGTTAACCGTATTCTCGGCATAAAACCGCTTTTTGACATCGCTCGCTATCAGGCGCGCAATATGATGATTAAAAGAGCCGAAAAACTAGGCGTACCTTGGCGAGAAACCGTCAAACAATGGCAGCAACGGGATTGGAGTCAGGAACTGCAAGCGGTAGAAAATCCCGATCTCGTCTATCCCGAATACTACGTTTGTTCTTTCCACGCTTACGAAAAGGGCAATTTAGACTGGTTGCCAGCTTTTGAGGTAGAATCTGCCGCCTATGCTGTCCATTCTACCATCTGGCCCGGGGCGGGGATGGACGGCGACCCGCGATTGCGACGGGAATATCACCGGATATTAAAGGAGCAAATCAAGGCAGAAATTAACGATATTGTCGATTTAGGCTGTAGTGTCGGCATGAGTAGCTTCGCACTGCAAGATACTTATCCGCAAGCGCGGGTAACTGGGTTAGATCTCTCTCCCTACTATTTAGCCGTTGCCCAATACCAAGCTCAACAAAAACAAAAGACGATTCAATGGCAACACGCAGCCGCAGAAAAAACTCAATTACCTAGTCAGTCCTACGATCTGGTATCGTCGTTTTTAATGTTCCACGAACTACCCCAACAGGCTACTAGAGAAATTTTCGCCGAAGCGCGTCGTTTATTGCGATCGGGGGGTTATTTGACGCTGATGGATATGAATCCGCGCTCGGAAATTTATCGAAAAATGCCCCCTTATGTCCTCACCTTACTCAAGAGTACCGAACCCTATCTCGATCAATATTTTACTCTCGATATCGAACAGGCATTAGTTGAAGCTGGGTTTCAAGCACCGATCATCACCCCCACCAGTCCCCGACACCGGGCGATTGTTGCGCGGGTTTCCGAATCATAATTTTGAGGTAATCAATGAAGATAATTTTTCGTCAAAGCTGGACAAGGATATTAACTATTGTCCCCCTCTTTCTGTTAATTTTTGCCAGCAAAACCCTTGCCCATCATGCCATGGCAGGGCAAACTCCCGATAATTTTTGGAATGGATTTTTATCGGGTTTAGCTCACCCGGTTATCGGTTTAGATCATTTAGCTTTTGTGGTGGCTAGTGGTTTAATTGCTGTGGGGATGGAGCAGGGTTTATTAATTCCGATCGCTTTTGCGATTGCCACTTTAATCGGTACGGGTATTCATTTACAGGGAATAAGTTTACTTTTTCCTGAAGGGATTGTTGCCCTTTCTGTGGTGATTTTTGGCGTGATTTTAACCCTGAAAAAAGGGTTACAAAATCATTCTAATCTCTATACGATCGCTCTGGCAACTTTGGCAATGATTGCGGGAATTTTCCACGGTTATGCCTACGGAGAATCAATTATCGGGGCGCGAGTTGCCGCTTTAGTTGCCTATTTAATCGGTTTTACCGTCATCCAATTAGCGATCGCATCTGGTGCTTTTTTCCTTGGCAGTGTCATCAAGGAAAAATTAGCCAAGCAAGCGACTCTAATTAGTAAGTTCATCGGATTGGCAATTATGGCGATCGGTACAACTTTTTTAGTGGGAATTAAGTAAATTAATCTCGGTGGGGCTAATTATTAATGGCTCTCTTGAGGTTATGGTGATCAGCAAATCCGATCGAAGAAAGGGCGTACATATACGCCCCCACCAATCAGAGCAGGTGCAATCTAGGGGCGCAGCATCGATAGTTTGATCGCAGATTGTTTGCAGATTGTCTAGAGAGTCTGTAGGGTGAGCATTGCTACTGTTTACTGTTCACTGTTCACAGCAGAAAACTCCCCACACCCCATACCCTGCCCCCACAAAAAACTTTTTGCCGCAAACCCTAAAATAGAGCCAAGGAAGTTAGTAGAGAGAGAATGCTATTTTGCCAGCTATGAGCCAAACCTTACCTAAAACTGTTAATTTCGAGGAATTCGTCCCTTGGCTGCCTGAAAATTCTGGAGTACGTTATGAGCTACACAATGAAAATATTATTGAAATGGAACAACCCGCAGGAGAACACGAGGAAATCAAAGGATTTTTAACTGTTAAACTCAGTGGAATAATTGATAGACTGGGGCTTCCTTATTCAATTCCTAACCAAGCGATTGTCAGACCTGCTGGTAAAAACTCTGGTTATTTTCCCGATGTATTAGTGCTAAATCGAACCAAGCTCGCTCAGGAAAAATTATGGAAAAAAGAATCAATTATTAGTGAGGGTGCATCTATCCCTCTGATCATTGAAGTTGTATCGACTAACTGGCGTGATGATTACTACTTAAAATTTGCTGATTATGAAGAAATGGGTATTCCCGAATATTGGATTGTCGATTATGCAGCCTTGGGTGGGCGTAATTTTCTCGGCACTCCTAAACAACCGACCATCTCTGTTTGTCGCTTAGTTGAGGAAGAATATCAAATTCGGCAATTTCGAGACAGTGATCGCCTAATTTCCCAGACTTTCACGGAATTAAATCTCACTGTCAATCAGATTTTCTTAAGTCTGTAGGGTGTGTATCGTCCACCTTACTCTTTTCGCTTTTTTCTTCAGTTTGAGGGGTTGATTTTGCCGCTTAAAATCCGCAATTATTGCCTTTATTTGCTCCATATGCTTGGGTTTTAAGCCATTAATCTCAATTTATTTTATCGCTTTCGTGTTCATGTTCTCAAGGTCGTTACTAAGAAAAGATCGTAAACTAAGACGCATTTTAAATGATAGAAATTTGGGGATCCCTATTTATTTTTTTAGTCTGTCCCATCATCGGGGGACTGCCTCTGATCGATTGGATAAATTATCTAGTAACTGGACGTAAATTATCCCAATTAGGTACTGGTAATATCGGTGTAACTGCCGCTTTTTACCATGGGGGTAAATTAGTGGGAATTTTGGCGGTAATTTCGGAAGCAGCCAAGGGAATTATCGTTATTTTCCTAACCCGTTGCTTTTTTCCCACCGGCTCCACTTGGGAATTATTAGCTTTAATTGCCTTAGTCATGGGGCGCTATTGGTTAGGAAAAGGTGCAGGAACGACTAATGTTTTCTGGGGATTAATCGTTCACGATTTTGTCGCTGTTTTTCTCACCTCAATTATCAGTGGGATTAGCTTTACTATTTTTCGAGAAAAATCTACGGGTAGATTGGTAGGATTATTTTTATTAGCTTTTATTCTCACCTTGCGCCGTCCCCACGATTCAGGTTATATTATAACTGCCATTGCTTTAGCCTGTTTATTAGGGGCAATTTTTCAAAAAATCGCCGACGATTTAGACTTACCTGAAGCAAGTGTTAACAATGAATCAAAAACTATGTTTCGTTTTTTTCGTGGAGATCGATCAATCCAAACTCTTGATGACAATCTGGCAGCTTCCAAAGTGGGACAAAAGGCCGCCACTTTAGCCGATCTTAAGCGTGCCGGTTATCCCATTCCTAGGGGTTGGATTTTACCACCGGGGGATGATCCACAACCGTTAATAGAATCTCTTAATCCTGATATTAATCATCCCTTAGTCGTCCGCTCTTCCGCTATTGGAGAAGATAGTGAAACCGCTTCATCTGCCGGACAATATACCACAATTCTTAACGTCATCGATCAAGAAAATTTAGCGGCGGCGATTTTAAGTTGCCAAACCTCCTATAATAGTCCTAATGCTGTCAATTATCGACTCGATCGAAGACAAGAAAACACGGCCATGGCTGTGTTAATCCAAGAACAAATTCGAGGAGTTTTTTCAGGAGTTGCCTTCAGTCGTGATCCGATTAATCCTCTCAGTTTAGATGTAGTTATTGAAGCTTTACCCGGAGATGCCACCAGAGTTGTATCGGGAAGAATCACCCCCGAAAGTTATCGAGTTAATTTAGAAGAAAATATCATCATCGGAGTGGGAGATATTCCCCCGGCTATTATTCAACAGGTAGCTAATCTTTGTCGGCAATTAGAAAACCTTGATCATGGCATTCCTCAAGATATAGAATGGACTCATGACGGACACAAATTATGGTTATTACAGTGCCGTCCTATCACTAATTTACAGCCAATTTGGACAAGAAAAATCGCGGCTGAAGTTATCCCCGGGGTGATTCGTCCTTTGCCTTGGTCAATTAATCGCCCCTTAACCTGTGGAGTTTGGGGAGATATTTTTCGGTTAGTTTTAGACAAAAAAGCCCTCGATTTGGACTTCAATGAAACAGCGACTTTACACTATCAAAGAGCCTATTTTAATGCTTCTTTGTTAGGAACCATTTTCCGTCGCATGGGATTACCTCCAGAAAGCTTAGAATTCCTGACCAAAGGGGCAAAGTTTACCAAACCACCTTTAACGGCAACCTTGGCTAATTCCCCCGGTTTATTAAAACTTTTAGGACGGGAATTACAGTTAGAAAAAGACTTTAGCCAAGATCAAAAAACCTATTTTATCCCGACGCTCGAAAAAATTAACGCTACTTCCCTAGAAGCTTTATCTTCAGGGGAGATTTTAGAGCAAATTGAGGAGATTTTAACCGTCTTAAAAAAAGCAACCTATTATAGTATTCTTGCCCCTCTTAGCTTCGCCTTGCGTCGCAGTATTTCGCAAGTACCTTTTGAGAGATTGGATAACTCCCAAGCACCAGAAATAGCCTCGATGCGATCGCTATCTGAACTGAGAAAAAATACGCTCGATCGAGATTTTGACTCAGCTTTTTCCCTCTGGTTAGAAACCTACGGTTATTTAAGCGAAGTGGGGACCGATATTTCCATACCGAGATGGCGAGAAAATCCCCCATATCTGCTACAACTACCCTTAGATATTCTGGGCAATAATAGCCATAAAAAAGTCAAATCTTCCCACAATGTCCAAAAAAGATTAAATATCAAAAACCAGGTAACTGAAATTTACTCCCGTCTTTTAGCTCACCTACGCTGGCATTTTCTCGCTTTGGAAACCCTCTGGTTACAGCAGCAAATATTATCGGAGACGGGAGATATATTTTATCTAAATTACTCAGAAGTTACCCAGTTAGGTCAGAATAATAAAATCGCTAATCTTAAGCAGATTATTCGTCAGCGTCGCCAACAATTCCAAGAAAACTACCAATTAACCGATATTCCCTACGTCGTTTATGGACAACCCCCAAAAAGAGAATTTTTAGTCTCAAATTTAACTACAAAAAAACGCTTACAGGGAATTGCCGCTAGTGGGGGGACAGTGGAGGGACGAGTCAAAATTATGCACACCTTACAAAATCTAGAAATTGCCCCTAATACTATTCTCGTTATTCCCTATACTGACTCAGGATGGTCCCCTTTATTATCCCGGGCTGTGGGCATTATTGCCGAGGTGGGGGGACAATTATCCCATGGTGCTATTATTGCCAGAGAATACGGAATTCCGGCGGTTATGGATGTGCATAATGCCATGAAATTGTTAAAAGATGGTCAATTAATTCGTCTCGATGGCAGTCAAGGAATTATTGAAATTCTCTAGGCATTAGGGGACAGGGTGTGGGGTGTGGGGTGTAGGGTGTAGGGTGTAGGGTTTTCCCGATTTTGAGGAGGTCAATTACCTAATTTTCAGGGAAAAAGTCCAGGGATTTTCCCCCCGATCACTCCCATATCTGGTACTTTTTGATTGACAAAAGGTCTAAAAGTGTTACCGAACAAAGTTTTCAGATTTATTCAGCAAACCTTATCTAATGCTAAATTCTGTTTAAGAAGAGCGCCGGAGCGGGAAGTGGGAAGTGGGGGAGTGGGGAAGTGAGGAAGTGGGGAAGTGGGGAGAATAAATAAAAATAATCTCCTGTCTCCTGTCTCCTGTCTCCTGTCTCCTGTCTTCTGTCTCCTGACTTCTAACCCCATGTTGGTTAAAGATAAGCAAAAATTATTTATTTACTCCAAAAACTTGAGAATATTTAAATTAACATTTCGCAATATTTATAAATTCTTAAGAATTAATTGAGAAAGATTTTTATTTAACAACGATGTTATGCCGGTTACAGCGATTTGATAGAATTTCAGAATGGGGCATTCTATGCTTTTTTGAGCAGCAAAGGTTGAAACCCTTGCCACACCTAGAAGGTAATCCCAATTAAGACAGGTAAATGAGTTAATTTCACCCACAACGATGATCTTTTTTTTGTGTAGTTTTATTGCAAAAAAAAAGTTTTTTTGACAAAAAGCACAAAGTATGAATTATGAAGTGGGGAAGTGGGGAAGTGGGGAAGTGGGGTAGTGGGGTAGTGGAGCATTTGGCTGAAATTTCCCTAAACCCCTAAATCCCTATCTCCCGACGACCGGCTACTGACTCCTAACCCCACGAAAAACTTTTTGCCGCAAACCCTACTTAACATCTTCCCCAACAGCCAACCCCTAAAGCTCCTTTTGCCGAGGTTATCTGCAATTTTCCAATAAAAACCTTCTTTCGGCGCGAACAATTGCCTCTCTAGTCGCTAAAACTGCTTCTGTATCCACCGAAAGAGAAGTCACACCCCAAGCAATCAGATCATCGATAAGTTCAGGATACTGGACGATGGCCATGCCGCAAACCGAACAGGGAATCTGTAAAACTTTTGCTTGAGTGATAATTTGTTTTAAAGCTGCCCTGACTGCGGGATGACGGGCGTTAAAATATTCTGAGAAATGTTCTCGATCGCTGCCTAAAAGTAATTGAGTTAAATCATTAGTACCAATAGCGATTAACTGTACCCCTGCTTGCACATAATCCCTCAATTGAAAGATTACCCCCGGTACTTCCACCATTATCCCCAATTGGAAAGAAGGGACTTGAGTGAGTAAAGCCGATTGTACCCGTTGCCGGCAAAAAATAAATTCTTCAACCCCGCGGACAAAGGGAAGCAGTAAATTAATATTGGTGGCGCTGGTGGTTTGTACCCGTCGTAAAGCTTGCAATTCTAGATCGAATAGAGTCGGATCTAAAATATAACCATGGGTTCCCCGACTGTCTTTAGCCGAATGTTGAGCATCAAAAGAACGGTAAAATAAAGGCTTAGGCTGGATACTAAGGGCAAATTGTGCGATTAAATCACTTAATCTCTCGATCAATGCTTCTTGATGCTCTGGTGTTAACCATTCTTCTAGATTACGCTGAGAAAGTAAGTCTAAAATCATCCATTCTGAGCGCAATAAACCGATCCCATCAATAGGCAGATCTTGGATTCTGGCAATACTTTCAGTTTGACTGAGATTAACCATCAAACGGGTAGCAATTGCCGT
Organism: Microcystis wesenbergii FACHB-1317; assembly: GCF_014696875.1. Lineage (GTDB taxonomy): Bacteria > Cyanobacteriota > Cyanobacteriia > Cyanobacteriales > Microcystaceae > Microcystis > Microcystis wesenbergii_A. The sequence goes on from NZ_JACJQV010000160.1 coordinate 64,282, forward strand.
CCCGTCGGTTTCTCTGGGGGGTGGTGGGGGCAAGGAAATCTGTTCCTGAGATGCTAGAGAAATAATTCCCCTCGTACCATCTACTAAAATTATCTCGCCTGAGCGGATAATTTCTGTGGCATTTTTCACCCCGACAATAGCAGGAATGGCTAATTCCCGGGCTAAAATGGCTCCATGGCTAGTTAATCCCCCCTGTTCCGTGATCATTGCTCGAATTTGGCGTAAATGGGGCAGTTTTTTCGGAGGTAAATTAGTAGTAACCAAAATGCAATCCTGAAAATTTGCCTCTGGGGAGTCGAAATTGCTGATCACTTTTGCCACTCCCGATGCTAACCCCGGGGATGCCCCTAATCCTCTTAAGGGATAATTGGAGGTAGTGGGGGTGATTTCCTGACTGTGACAGTTGAGAATATAAATTTGACCATCCAGCATCATCAGCCATTCTATGCTGGTTAAGCTGGGTTTTTCCGCCAGTAGAGATTGAACCAGTTGACAAAGGCGATCGAGGGCGAAATTATCTAAACAGTAGCTTTCCTGTAAACTGGGTGCTAATAATTGTGGTGCAAGCAGATTACTGTCACTATTGAGATAATAAGCCCTGGATTTATTGCCTAATTGCCGACTGCGTAATTGACCAGAGCGATCGATAGTATAGGTATCTGGTGCCACTTCTCCATTAGCTAAACTGTGTCCTAATCCCCAAACCGCCTGAATTTGCCAGTTATCCTCATTAATCAGCACATTTCCCGCACAATTGGCTGGTAATAACGGTTGTACCAGTAAAGATAATTGAATGTTTTCTAAACCAATTCCCATTTTTCGCCAATAAAATAGACTTCTGGCGTTGAATAACTCCGCCCAAGCTTGTTTTAGGGCATTTTCTAGATTATCTGCTTTAATTCCACTGATGGGGGCGGAAAATAAACCGAGAGTTCGCCGAGCCAGATGAGCAGGTAAGGAAAAGCGCCATACTAGGGTAGCCATGGATAATTGTGCCACGGCCGCCGTTAGTTCTTCTAACCAGAGAGGAGGAATTTGCGCTTGTAAAATGGCCCGCCGACTCTCTTTGGCGACTAATTGCAGAGCTTTGGCGTTATCTACGTCTAAATAGAGGGAAGATTGCGGAAAATCAGTCAGGAACGAGTCAGTATTGTCGATAGTTTCCAAAAATTCCGCAAAAATGCGGTTAAAAATGGCAAATCCCCTGATAATTGGGTATCCTCGCTGGTGTAATTCACTGGCAATAAAAGCTTTTTCCCCCACCAGGGGGCGATCAGAAGCACTAATGCGATCGAGCCAGCAGAGAATGGTCACGGGATTTGTTAAGAATGATGGAAGGATTGTAAAATCATTGTGTGATTTTTGTCGCTTTTTACTTCTACCTGCTAGTGTAACTCAGCGTCACTATCTTGAGGATGATCTGGGAAGTGGGGTGTGGGGTGTGGGGTGTGGGGTGTGGGGTGTGGGGTATGGAGAGGGGAGAATAAATAAAAGCAATCTCCTAACTCCTATCTCCTGACTACTGACTCCTATCTCCTGATAGCTGATAAGATAGGATTCGGACAATATTCGATCGCTGCGAGAAATTCATGGACACACCTGCGAAAGTTTTGTTAGTGGATGACGAACCGGGGGTTCGTGAATCTGTGCAAGCATATCTACAGTACGGGGATGACTTCCAGGTAAGAACTGCTAGTAATGCTAACGAAGCCTGGGATTTACTCAATCAAGAAATTCCGGAATTAGTTATCTCTGATATTATGATGCCGCAGGTGGATGGCTATCAGTTTCTGAAGAAATTGCGCGAAGATGCTCGTTTTCAGACAATTCCCGTGGTTTTTCTCACCGCAAGGGGGATGACGAGCGATCGCATTCAGGGTTATAATGCTGGTTGTGATGCTTATCTATCCAAACCTTTCGATCCCGAAGAATTAGAAGCATTAATCAAGTCTTTAATCGAGCGCCGTCGTCAATCCCTGCAAGCCACCAGCGAAAACGCTAGATTAGAAGAAATTGCCCGAGATATCCGGGAATTAAAACAGCAGGTGGGACAACAGAACACTTTTACTACCACTCCCCCCCCGATTAAAGTTGATCTTACCCCCCGGGAACAAAGTGTTTTAGATTTAGTAGCGGAGGGATTGATGAATAAAGAAATTGCCAGTCGTCTAGAAACCAGCGTCAGAAACGTAGAAAAATACGTCAGTCGCTTATTCAGCAAGACTGGTACTAATAGTCGCACGGAATTGGTACGTTTTGCCCTAAAACACGGTCTAACCAGTTAATATAGCAGCTAAGGACAAAGTAGCAGGCCGGAGTGTCAATAACTGACGATGACAAGCAACTGAATTACCGATGGAAAACAACTTTGGCAGCGAATCACCCCCAGAGATAATTTATGTTTGTTTTTATAAATGCACGTCATCAGCTATCGAAGACTACGAGAATTTACGAATAAACACGCTGATTCTCGAATAGCTTTAGAGAATTGGTATAAAATTGCCAGTCAAGGGATTTGGTATAATTTAGTTGAGGTTCAAACAGTATTTCCTAAAGCAGAAGCAGTTGGTAACTTTACTGTTTTTAACATTAAAGGGAATAGTTATCGTCTCATAACCAGTATCGATTATCAGAAGCGGCTAATTTATATCAAGTATGTTTTAACTCACGCTGAATACGATAAGGAGCAATGGAAAAATGACCCTTACTTTTAATCCAGAAAAATACAAAGAATTACTAGCTCGCCATTTACCTAAAGTTATTAAAACAGAGGCAGAAAATGAAAAAGCTTTGGCTATTGTGGAAGAATTAATGCACCGTCAGCAGCGAACTCCCGAAGAAGATGAACTTTATGAGCTTCTAATTTTTTTAATTGAGAATTTTGAAAAAAGCTTTTATCTACAAGAATTAACCACGCCTCATTCTATGTTATTGTTTTTGATGGAACAGCAAAGCGTTAATAAGAAAGACATAGCCAGAATCCTTGGCTCTGACAAAATTGCCTCTAGTTTAATTGAAGGAAAAGGGTCAATTACCCAAGAACAGGCGAAATTATTAGGACATTTCTTTCATGTAGATTATAGTTTGTTGATGTAGATGCGACTCCTTTATTTTGTTAAGCTGTTAAAATTGCCAAAACAAGCCAAAACTCTTCACTGTTTCCTTGACTCAACTAGCTTGTCGGTTGGGTTGAGCGATTTAATACTTAGGAGAAAACTGCTCGATTCAATAATTTGAGCCAAAACCAACATTTTTACTCAAAATGACCAGCAAGAGTACGCAATTCTGTTCCCATTGCTACCTCCCAAATTTTGATAGTATTGTCACTACTCCCACGACAGTAATTGCTGTTTCTCACAGTACCCAACAACGTCTCGTACATCGCTAGGATTTTGAAGAATTACCGTCTAACCCAGAAGTGGAAGTGGAAGAAATGAGCCTAGATAGCGGTAAGGTACGACTAATACCATTTTTCTTTATTCTTGGCAGGTATCTTACCCCCCCTTGCCCCCCCGACGTCGGGGGGGTTGGGGTAGGGTTGATTCATTTAAATTAAGTACAGCGGATTTTGAGTCAATAAATTTGAATGAAAATTCTCAAGTTTATCTTTTTCTAATCAAAAGAGTTAGTGACAATAACTAATCTTTAATCCTCTGCCAATATTGATTATGAATAAATTGATAAAGCTTGTTCCCAAGCCACTAAAAGCCTATCTCTCTTCAAATTTTCTGAGAGTACATCCTGTTAATTTAGCTAATTTTTCTGCTTCTTACGTCGATAAAACTATCAGTTTTTCCCAACGTTCAGCTAACCACCTCTGTCCCTCTGTTATTGAGAGAAAACCCAAACCTCTGAAAAGATTCAATCCTATAGTTGTGAGAATTGACCAATTGCTGGCCGCTTGAAAATCACTTATCTCGCTTTTATCTTCCTCAAAAATTACATCTTTTACCCAATGTAACTGATTTTCTATTTTCCAATGTCCTCGAATAATTTTAGCAAATACTTGAGCGGATTCAGTTAGGCTACTGATATAGTAAGCTGTTTCTTCATAGGTTTTATCCCCGCGACTACCCCTTCTTTCTACTTTAATAACTCTTCGCAGATTTTCAAATCCTTGTCTTTCATTTTTCCTCACTTTAAAAACTTCTATTTTTCTGGATATTTTTCGACCATGACTATTATCTTGTTCAAGAAAACAACTTTCTGGCTTTGAGGAATTACTCAGGTCTTGTATTCGCTGATAAAGATTTTTCTGATTTCCTTTAACTGT
>NZ_JACJQV010000161.1 GCF_014696875.1 Microcystis wesenbergii FACHB-1317
TATCAGTTATCAGTTATCAGTTATCAGTTATCAGTTATCAGTTATCAGTTATCAGTTATCAGTTATCAGTTATCAGTTATCAGTTATCAGTTATCAGTTATCAGTTATCAGTTTTCAGTTTTCAGTTTTCAGTTCATCGATTACTGTTCACCGTTTACTGTTAACTGATAACACTTCATAATTCATAATTTATATATGTTACTTTCTGCCAAAGGATTATCGAAAAGTTTTGGGGGCATTCGCGCCGTCAATAATGCTTATTTGGATGTGCCGCAGGGCAGCATCACCGGGTTAATCGGACCAAATGGGGCCGGAAAAACCACACTTTTTAACCTTTTATCTAATTTTATTCGCCCAGATAAAGGGGAAGTTTTTCTTGATGGTCAGCCGATTCATCAGCTGCCCCCCTATCAAATTGCCCTGAAAGGATGTGTGAGAACTTTTCAAGTAGCAAGGGTATTATCCCGATTAACGGTGTTAGAAAATATGCTCTTAGCTAGTCCGGGGCAAACGGGAGAAAATTTTCTTAAAGTCTGGTTTCAGGGCGCAAAAATTCGCCAACAGGAACAGGAAAATCGTGCCAAAGCTTTGGACATATTAGATTCGATCGGTCTGGTAGAGAAAGCGCAGGATTATGCGGGGGCTTTATCGGGAGGACAGCGTAAATTATTAGAGATTGGCCGAGCGCTAATGACCGAGCCAAAATTAATTTTATTAGATGAACCAGCCGCTGGAGTTAATCCCACTTTAATCGGTCAAATCAGCGACCATATTATCGAATGGAATCGTCAGGGAATCCCCTGGAATCGTCAGGGAATTACCTTTTTGATTATCGAGCATAATATGGATGTGATTATGTCCCTTTGTCACCACGTTTGGGTATTAGCAGAAGGGACAAATTTAGCCGATGGCAGTCCCAGCGAAATCCAAAAAAACGAGCGGGTTTTAAAGGCTTATTTAGGAGACTAAAGCTAATTTTTGCACCTGTTCAACAAAGTTAGCCAGAATTTTTAAGCCATTAGTCGAGGATTTTTCGGGGTGAAACTGCACCGCTACCAAACGATCACGAGCGATCGCTGCTGTCACCGTTTGACTGCCGTGGCTGACGGTGGCGGCAGTTAGATGACTATCAAGGGGATCGACATAATAGGAATGGACAAAATAGACGTGAGGATGCGGGGGTAATCCCTGCCAAAGAGCATCATCCGGCTGGGTGAAGTCTAATTGATTCCAACCCATGTGGGGAATGGTAATGCCTGGTTCCGAGCGAAAACGGCGCACTGTCCCCGGAATAACCCCTAAACCCGCCTCTTGTCCTTCCTCTGATGAGTCAAAGAGAATTTGTAAACCGAGACAGATACCGAGAAAAGGTTTACCATTAGCGATCGCCGCTTTGATCGGTTTTTCGAGATGACGGCTGCGAATTTGCCGGACAGCAGGATCAAAAGAACCGACTCCGGGTAAGACAATAGCGTCAGCTTTTTCGATATCCAGGGGAGAATCGGTAATTTTCGGCACTGCACCCACGGTTTCCAGTCCTTTACAGGCAGAGTGCAGATTTCCCATGTCATAATCGATGACAGCGATTAAGGTCATTGCTATATACTGAACAAGCGATAACCCTATTTTAGAGCAATCACACTACTAAATTAGGTCTTGACTCAAAAGTTGTTCCATGGGATTTGAACCTGCAACCGGCTGATTTGTAATCAGCTATACATAATCGCTCAACCCCTTTTCCCACCCTTGTCGCCAATACGAACAGTCTCTAGGTGATCGATCGAAGTCTTGTTATTCTTAAACTGGTGGGTTGCGAGATTTTTCTTGGCCCGCAGCTTAACCCGATCAACCGATAACCGATAGAGGGGTGCAGAATGGGAGAATGGTTAGATTTTACCGATGAGGTGGTCACTGTCAATGGCAAAGGTGAGGAAATTAAACGGGAAAAAGTCACTAATCGAGGTTATAAATATTTTTTAAGCAAAAAAACCTTTTTAGAAATGATTTCTATCCCTAGCGGTCAATACCTCATCGGTGCGCCCAAAAGCGAGTTAGGCTGGAAATTGAGTCAAAGTCCCCAATCTCCGGTTAATGTTCAGGCTTTTTGCCTGAGTCGCTACCCAATTACCCAACGACAATGGCGCGAGGTGGCAAAATTAGAACCGGTAAATATTGAACTTAATCCCTATCCGGCCCATTTTGAAGGTTACGATCGCCCAGTAGAACAAATTAACTGGTGGGAAGCGGTGGAATTTTGCGATCGCCTATCCCGTCTCACGGGACTGAATTATCGTTTACCCGCAGAAAAAGAATGGGAATACGCTTGTCGGGGTGGTACATCAACCCCCTTCCACTTTGGCCTGACAATTTCCACTGATTTAGCCAACTATTCCGGGGTGGACTGGGATTATGGCGGCAAAGTGTGCAGTTATGGTCGTTATGGGGAAGGTTCCCTAGGATGCGATCGCAGGGAAACCACACCGGTGGGAATGTTTGCCGTCGCTAACCCTTTCGGACTCTACGATTTGCACGGAAATGTCAGGGAATGGTGTGCAGATTACTGGCGCGATAACTACGAAGCAGCCACAATAGAAGATAGGGACAGACGAGTTTTACGCGGGGGTTCCTGGAATGACGGCCCTAACAAATGTCGCTCGGCCTACCGGGTCAAATTTTTGGCTACTGCTGGACTCTATGATATCGGTTTTCGTGTTGTTAGCGATAATTCTCCTTAAATCTGAAAACCGATCACTGATTACCGGTGACAGGGAGGTGAAAAAATTGAAAATAGAACTACCCCAGCAAATAATCAGCGAATTTTGTCAGAAATGGCAGATATCTGAAATGTGTTTATTCGGATCGGTTTTGCGGGAAGATTTTCGTCCAGACAGCGATATTGATATACTGGTCAGTTTCCAAGATAGTGTTTCTTGGGGACTTCTGGAGTTTTCGAGGATGAAACGGGAATTAGAGAATTTATTGGGACGGAAAGTTGATTTGCTAACGAAAAAATCGATCGAGCAGAGTCATAATTGGATTCGTCAACGAGAGATTTTAGGGACAGCGCAAGTGATTTATGTGGCGGGATAAGGCTTTTTTACTAGATATTGTCCGAGCCGGTCAATTAGCTCAACAATTTGCCGAGCAACTGGATCGGGAAATACTAGAATCGGATTTACGCACCCAATCCGCGATTCTCTATCAAATTACTATTATGGGAGAAGCTACCAAGCGCCTATCCCCTGGATTTCGTAAACAACATCCAGAAATTCCTTGGGACGACATCGCCGGTATGCGAGATATTATCGCCCATCAATATGATCGGATCGATCTTGATATCGTCTGGCAGGTTATTCGACGGAATATTCCTGAACTATTGAACTTGTTAATACCTTTATTGCCCACACAAGATACTTGATTAGTGATATCTTTGATGAGGTTCGGTAAAATGAAAGAGAAATACTCACTTTAAATCAGACTTATGGTCAAATTTTGAAAATGTACCGCTCCTCGATCGAGAGTTAGAATTGATTTTAGAGACAATAAAGGTGATTTAACCAAATGATTGCTAACTTTGACCATAACTATCTTTCCCCGGAAGATTATTTAGCAACGGAGAGAATAGCCAAGGATAAACACGAATATATTCGCGGTCAAACCTACGCCATGGCTGGTGCAAGTAAAGCCCACGGTATGATTATTATCAACTTAGTCACACTTTTAAAAAACCGGCTGCGGGGTAGTGGTTGTCTTGTCTATGCCACAGCTATGAAAGTTCGTCTAGAAATAGCTAATAGTTATTTTTATCCCGATCTTGTAGTCACTTGCGACTCGCGAGATAATCAGTCTTTCTCGGAAGATTTTATCCGTTATCCGCGCTTGATTGTAGAAGTATTATCCCCCACTACTGCTGCCTTTGCTCGCAACGCGCTCGCGAAGCGAGATCGGGGCGATAAATTTGCCGACTATCGTTCCCTTGAAACTTTAGAAGAATACGTTCTTATCAGTCAAGAACGCATCAGTGTGGATTGTTTTCGTCGCAATGACGAAGGATTCTGGGTTCTTTATCCCTACAGCAAAGGAGCAGATATTTATCTAGCTAGTATCGATTTTCACTGTGCGATCAAATCTTTATATGAAGATATAACAGAAATCTGTTAAAAAATCAGATCAGTTTTTTTCTGTTTACTATTTACTTTTTACCTGATTAATGCTTGTCATCCTCTCCGCTATTATTCCAGTGGGTTTTATCATCCTCATCGGTGTGATAGCAGGAAAAATTCTCACTGTTGAAGTGCATTCCCTTTCCCAAATCACGGTGTATATTCTTGCTCCCGCTTTGGTGATTGATGGACTCTATCGCACCACTTTATCCGGCAGTAATATCGGTTTAATTCTCCTAGGCTTTGCTCTTATCTCACTGGTAATAGCAATTGTCGTCGAAATTATCGCCTATTGTCTTAGTCTCGATGCTGATACCCGCAAAAGCCTCATGGCTGCCGCTGTGATGCCCAATAACGGTAATATGGGTTTACCTGTGGCTAGTTTTGCCCTGGGTGCGGCTGGACTGGAAAGAGCGATAATCTATATGATTGGCTCTAGTATTCTGTTATTTGGTATTAGTCCCGCTTATTTGCGAGGAAAAAGCTTTCTTTCAGGATTTCGCTTAGTTTTTCGCTTGCCCTTAATCTGGTCAATTTTTATCGGCATTAGCTTTCAAACTTTCTCTTTTCATCTTCCCCTGCAATTAGATAAAAGTATTAGCTATCTAGGACAAGCGGCAATTCCTTTGGCTTTAATTATCCTAGGTATCCAATTATCTCAGCAAAAATTAGCGATCGGTAAATTAGAATTATTAGGGGCCGGTTTGCGTCTTTTAGTCGCTCCTCTTTTGGCATTTGCGATCGGCAATAGTTTAGGATTAACTGGTATGGATCTAAAAATTCTCATCCTACAGAGTGCCATGCCCACCGCCGTTAATACTGTCATTTTAGTCACAGAATTCGGTGGTTCAGCCACTTTAATGGCCCGCACAGTTGTGGTCACTACCCTTGCTAGTTTTCTGACTATTCCTTTCTTTCTGTGGTTATTAAAAGTCTATTTATAGCGTTTCCTGTTCGCAAGAGGTACATTATCTATGTTGAAAAGCTTAATCGGCAAAGGTTTAAGTATGCCACACAGATGTGAGAACCGCTATATAGCAGTTATCTTAATGATGAGGTGCGAAGTTTTCGTTTTGTTAACTCCAGCACTCCCTTATCCCTTCTCCACAACTCCCACTCTGCAATAACTACTGGCAGCCAGAAATACGTCGGGTTAATATCATACTTTGTGCTTTTTGTCAAAAAAACTTTTTTTTTGCAATAAAACTACACAAAAAAAAGATCATCGTTGTGGGTGAAATTGACTGATTTACCCGTCCTAATTAGGATCACCTTGTAGGTGTGGCAAGGGTTTCAACCATTGCTGCCCAAAAAAGCACAGAATAACCCATTATGAAATTCAGTAAAATCGCTGTAACCATCATAACATCGTTGTTAAATAAAAATCTTTCTCAATTAATTCTTAAGAATTTGTAAATATTGCGAAATGTTAATTTAAATATTCTCAAGTTTGTGGAGTCAATAAATAATTTTTGCTTATCTTTGTCGGAAAATAGAACTCCTGCAAAAATCCAACATCTACCATGGGGTTAGAATTCAGCATTCATACTAAATCCGTTGAGTAACGCACAGAAAACGGGTTTCTCGGAGAAACCCGTTTTCTGCTCATGCACTCATGCAAAAAGGGGAATAAATAATCAGTCTTTAATAACCAGATTTAGTATCAGGAGTCAGGAGTCAGTATTCAGGAGATTATTTTTATTTATTCTCCCCACTTCCCCACTTCCCCACTTCCCCACTTCCCAATTCATAATTCATAATTTAACCTTTGACTCACCCCGGCAATAGCAGCCAAGAGAAACCAAACAATAGTATTAATCTTGACATCGGAGAGGGTGACATCGACGAGATTAAATAAAACGCAAGCACCAAAGGCCACCAGATAGGTAAAGATAATTAACTCACCCCCGGCTTTTTGTTGCCTTAGAAAGATAAATAAACGCCACCCTTGGGCATAAATCCAACCCACCCAAACAGACAATAAAATTAAGCCAATAATTCCCGTTTCTGCCATTAACATCAAATATAAATTATGGGGATGACCTAACCATAATCCCTGACTTTTTTCGTAGAGAGGTGTAAAACTGCGTAATCCCCAACCGAATAGGGGTCTTTCTTGGGTCATTTCTAGAGTAAAACGCCATTGAGTTGATCTGAGAGTCGCTAGAGGGCGATTGGGGAACATTTCATCGGATAATCGCGCCCAAATCGCCCTAGGAACCAAAAAACGCAGACTATCCCTGAAAGGATTTGGTCCCCAAGAAGCAAGGGAAATCACCCCTCCCAAGAGGACAAAACCAGCGACTAAGGCATTCCAACCCAGATAAAGGGCGAAAATTAGGCAACCTAAAAAGGCTAAGGCCCAAGCATTGCGAGAATTGCTTAAAAATAGCCCTACACTGTCGATAAATATAGTTAAAGTTAAAAACCCGATTTTGAGATTTAAAAGGTTATTTCTTTGTCTGTGCCACTGCCGCCAAGTTAGAATTAATAAACCGAGGGCTAAAATCAGAGTTATCAGTAAATAAGCCCCCAAAAGATTAGCATACATAAAAACCGAAGACATTCGCCCTAAAGGTTCGCCCCCCGCTCCGTAGGGCCAGGTAAAAATCCCTTTTAATGCTTCCGGTTTTTGCCAACCGAGAAAAATTTGTCCCCATCCCATCACCACTACCCAAACCGAGGGAATAACCATCACCCAAGCTAGTTGACGCAATTGAGAGGGTTTTTTAATTAATTGCCGAATATTGCTAAAAAAGAAGAAAAAAGGCAGAAAATTTCCTAAACCAATCCAAGCATCCCCCGGAGTTGGGGAAAGACTGGCACTAATCATCAACCAAAGAGTGACGACACCGAGACCTTGATTAAGACGTGACTGGATAATTGCCCGAAAATTGCCGGTAAAAACCCTAATTAACACGATAATAATGCCGATACCCGCCAACTCCGGCAGGATCATGGCGATAAAAACTGAAAAAAGTATTAAATTCCACTCCCACCCTTGACAAAAAATCTTTTTCATGCTATGCAGGTTGCCAACAATCCTCACGAGTCAGACGAATTTGGGCAAGGGCAAAAATAGTCGGGATAATCCGGCCGTAATCAGTGGCGATCGCTTTCCAACCGAGATCAGCAATAAACCAACCCCATAAAGCCGGTCCTGCCAAGCTTAACACGGTTCTGACCGCTCCGTAGCGGGCTGCCGCCCTAGTCATGCCCTGTTTAGCCGTTTGTAGGGCGATTTGATTAACAATTGCCCCACCCTGGACTAGGGCAGTTTTTGCCCCTTGATAGCGGACAAAATGGAGAGCGAACTGCCCGGCGATATGTTTGAGCAGAATCGGTTTCAGGATAGAATTAACGGCGATGACGCTACTGCCTTTGAGGACTATATCGAGGGGATTGTGTTGTAGGTGAACCGGTAAGGGTTGGGGAGTGTGGGAATCCGCGAGTGCTTTTTGAATTTGAATCGAGAGGGATTTTTGTTCCGATGGGGGGAGACGTTTCCAAGCTTTGTTAACGAGGTGAAGATAGATTTCCGCTTCAATTTCCGTTGTCGGCATTTTTTGGGAGTAGGGAACCTTGAGGAAATGACAGACACGAACGAGAATTTGACGATAACTAACTTTTTCCGTTTGACCCTTTAATACTGTCACACCATCGGCAGCCAGGTAACGAAAACGATCCTCGACGCTATCTAACCAACTTTCCCAATCTTGACTTTGAACGGCGATTGCGTCCGGCGCTCGTAGATAATCGAGAGGGTTAAAACGACGGCAAAAGAGGATGTTAGTGATTTGCTGCAGTTCCTCCTCGGTGGCTAACTCCAAAGCTGTGCGTAATTCGTCCAATGTGGTTTGTCCTCCTCAGCCCCAATAATCAAATCAGTTTCTCTAGTGCTGATTACTACTAATATTAACTCAAGGGTTCACAGGATTAGGAAGGCTAGTGACAAATTTTTCGCTTAAGGTTGGGATCATTGGTGCGGGTTTAGCCGGGTTAACCTGCGCTCGTCAGTTGTGCGATCGAGGTTATACTGTTAAGCTATTTGATAAGTCTAGAGGCATTGGTGGTCGTTTAGCCACGCGACGGGTTAATCGAGCTAATCAAGAGATGGCTGTGGATCATGGCTTGCCTTTTTTGACTGTTCAGGGCGAAAAAACGGCGGCTTTAATTGATAATCTCCTGAGAGAGAATATAGTTACTTCTTGGTTTGATTCTAGCTATGTTGCTCCTTCTGGCATCAATAGCGTGGCGAAATTTTTAGCTCAAGGTTTAGAAATTGAACGAGATTTTCTGGTTACTCGTCTGGAAAATCGTCAGGGAAAATGGGTTTTAAACAATAACGGTCAAATTCGGGGGGAGTTTTCGGTGATTGTCCTGGCTATTCCCGCCCCGCAAGCAGCGTTATTGTTAGAAAACTCTTGTATAACTACTATGCCAGAATTGCGATCAATCGTTTACGACCCCTGTTTAACGGTAATGGCAGGTTATGGCGATTATTTACCCGCAGTTACTCCCTCTACCACCATCGCTTGGTTAGGACTTGATAGCAGTAAACGGCAATCATCCCCTGATTATGTCTTTGTTGTGCATAGTAGTGGAGATTTTGCGGTTAAATATCTCGATAGCGAGGATTTAGAAGCAGTTAAGCTAGATTTGCTCTCTCGTGCTTCTTTGCCTCTCCCCGATTGGTCTCAGCTGCACCGTTGGCGTTATGCTTTAGTCCGTCAGGGTTTAGCTGTACCCTGTTTAAGTGTTAATAGTCCTTTACCTCTAGTTGCCTGTGGTGATTGGTGTCAAGGGGGAGATTTATCGAGAAATTCTTCCCTAGAAACGGCCTTAACTTCTGGGATAGCGGCAGCTAATCAAGTTCAGCAGCTACTCTCTTAAGAATCTAGAGACAGGTTTAAATTCTTAGGTTAAGCTTAAGTTAACAAAAGGTTAAATATATAATAATGTAGGTATCCTATACTGGGGGGTTGGTCACAATGGAAAAATTCAATTCTAAAGATAACTTTCTCTACCCTAAAACCAGCTACAGGGGTTTATTCACGCCACAAAATTTAGTTTTTAACGCTAATTTGCAGGAATTCGCCCTGAGAGTCTCTTTTATCGCTGGTTTACACACGGGGGGAAAGCTTACCTCCACGGAAGCTTACGAGAAAATTAACCAGCTTTGGCAAGAGTTGAATACCAGTCAAAAATTCCTACTAGCTAATCATTTTGAGGATGACGGAGATTGAGAGATGGGGTTTTTTAGTGATCAGTAAACAGTATCTAAACTGCCACAGTAACAAAAGTGGGTCAAGTAGTTCTTAAAGTTGTCTCAGCGCTTTCTCGCCATAGCTGGCAGTATTCTGAGAGACTGGGACTTGGTAAGTGGCGACTAATTCCGGTTTAGTGGTCAGAATCGAATATTCACAAGACTGGGGATTGTCCATCCGCTCCTGAGCATTGAGGATTTCTAACCCCACCACGTTCCCTGACTGGTCATAGTCTAGAATCACCCCCGGACTCTGCTCGTCGCTTTCTGCAATCGGCACATTACTTAAGGTGATTTTGAGAGCATCAACGACTGGATCATAGGTCACTTTCATGGCGTTCTCCAATACTTGCTAATTTTGCCGAGAGAGTAAGTGACTTTAAAAGTGGAGGGACAATTGATAGTTCACGACACAACCCCTTGAGAAACCACACTATCACACTATTTAACTATCTTGTCAAGGGACAATTTATAGTTCACGACACAGAAACAAGAAGAGCCATACTCTGTCACTTAAAACTCAAATCTGATAACTGATAACTGATAACTGATAACTGATAACTGATAACTGCACGACTACTTAGTACAAACGCTTACGGGGGCGATAATTAGCCACGGATTCCACTAAACCCAAGGCAATAAAATTGGTTAATAAAGATGAACGTCCATAACTTAACCAGGGTAAAGGAATCCCTGTAATCGGGGCTAATCCCACGGTCATGCTAATATTAAGAATTGCCTGAAAAGCGATCATCGAGAGAACACCGATCGCTATTAAAGAACCAAAGTTTTCTTTAGCAGTATTAGCAATGACTAACAAACGCCAACAAACTAACCAGAAAGCTATTAAAACTAGAATACTGCCGACAAAACCGAATTCTTCCCCGACTACGGAGAAGATAAAATCGGTGTGTTGTTCGGGAATAAAATTTAATTGGGTTTGGGTGCCTTGGTGTAATCCCCGTCCCAATAATTCTCCAGATCCGATGGCAATGCGGGATTGAATTAATTGATAACCTCCCCCCAAAGGGTTCTTTTCTGGGTCAAGAAATAGGGTTAAACGATCTTTTTGATATTCTTTTAATAAACCCCAAAAAACCTCGCCTAATTTACCCACTGCCAGATTAGCTGCCACCACGAGGAAAGTAGATAAAAAACGGTAGGGAAGGGTAAACCAAGCAAGAACACCGATAATAATTGCTAAAACAATCCAAGCAGGAAAAAGTAAATTAAACAGAAAAACCGATGCGAGGGGAGATAAGAGGATAATCATCCAAGGCAGTTTCGCATTAGCCCAGTAAATCATGCCTAGGGTAATTGCCCCAAAGACTAATCCTGTCCCCAGGTCCGGCTGCGCCATAATTAACACCCAGGGGATGGCAGTGACGGCAAAGACACGAGCGATCGCAAAAAGATTATCGGCGGGACGATGATGTAGGAGGGCTGCCAGGGTGATAATTAAACCTACCTTGGCAAATTCCGACGGTTGCACGTTAAAACTGCCGATATTAATCCAACTTTGCGCCCCATTCGCCGTCACCCCTAGGATAATTACCGCGATTAGGGAGAGATTGGTGAGAAGGTAGGTTAACCAGTGCCATTTCAGCAGACTTTCGTAACGACAACGGGCCAGAAATAAAGCGATCGCCACTCCCCCGGCCCCGAATAACCAGTGTTGCCACCAATCGAGAGCAGTGGTGTTCCTTTCGGCACTACGAATCATTAAACCACCGAAAACGGTTAAACCCGTCACCAAAACGAACAAAAGCCAATCAATTTGGGCTATATCCCGGAAAATGAAGCTAAACCGCTCATTAAAACCCCTTAGTTTCCTACTAATAAGGGACTGTCTTCTCACCATTTCTCTCCCCACATTTACTAACTAACTAGGGTTTGCTCAATAAATCTAAAAACATTGTTCGATAAGACTTTTAGACCTTTTTGAAATCCAAAAGCACCGGCCCTTGGAGTGATCGGGGGGAAAATTTAGGGACTTTTTCCCTGAAAATGGGTAAAACCCTACACCCTACACCCTACACCCCACACCCTGCCCCCACCGAAAAACTTTTTGCCGCAAACCCTAACTATAGGCTGCTAGGGATACTTTCGCCGCCACCTGACGAGCGATCGCTATCAGGGCTTTAGCTGAGGCCGATTCCGGTTGCCCCAAAACCACTGGTACGCCAGTATCACCGCCCTCCCGGAGGGATATCTCCAGAGGCACACATCCCAGTAAAGGAACGCCCAATTCTTGCGAGGTTTTTTCCCCACCACCGGACCCAAATAGATCATAGGAGCGATCGGGCTGATCTGGGGGGATAAAATAACTCATATTTTCCACGATACCCAAAACCCGCGCCCCTAGCTGTTGGAACATTTTTAAACCCCGACGCGCATCAATTAAAGAAACCGTCTGGGGAGTGGTGACAATCACCGCACCCGCTAGGGGGACCGATTGAATTAAAGTCAATTGTGCATCCCCGGTACCGGGAGGCATATCGACAATTAAATAGTCTAAATCGCCCCAATTGACTTGATAGAGAAACTGACGGATAATGCCGTTTAACATCGGACCGCGCCAGATTACCGGTTGATCGGGGTTGATCAAAAAGCCCATGGAAACCATTTTGATGCCATGGTTGAAAGCGGGTTCCAATATCTCGCCATTTGCGCCCTGTACCGTCACTTGTGCGTCATTTAAGCCCAACATTGTCGGGGCGTTGGGGCCGTAGATGTCCGCATCTAATAGCCCCACTTTTGCCCCTAAATGAGCCAAGGCGACGGCGATATTGACAGCCACGGTACTTTTTCCCACACCGCCCTTACCACTGGAAACGGCGATAATATTTTTAACCCCCTCCACGCCTTGGCGATCGGGTAAAGCTTTTTGTTGCGGGGTTTCGGCAGTTACTGCCACAGCGACACTTTCCACACCGGGCAGCTGTTTAACGGCTTTTTGGCAGTCTTCCACGATAAATTCGCGCAAAGGACAGGCGGGAGTGGTCAAAACTAGGGTAAAGCTAACTTTTCCGCCATCGATCGCCACATTGCGGATCATGTTCAATTCCACTAGGCTTTTTTGCAGTTCTGGATCTTGAACGGGACGTAATACTTCTAAAATCGAGGCGGTATCAAGGGGCATGGTTTCAGTGTCTCTAGTCAAGTATTGTTCTTATGGTTATTTATCTTAACCTTGATGTCCGCACAGTTATCAGTGGGGAGTGGGGAGTTTTTTGCTGTGAACAGTGAACAGTAAGTAGTCGTGCAAAATTAATTTCCTAGTGAAGATAGGCAAGAGGCAAAAGGCAAAAGGCAAGAGCGGGGTTAGATATGTGTAATTAATTTTGCTTAGGTACTTAATCAGTGAACTGAAAGCTCACATCTGTTTAATGATAACTGATAACTGATAACTGATAACTGATAACTGATAACTGATAACTGATAACTGATAACTGATAACTGATAACTGATAACTGATAACTGATAACCCCCATTTCCCTAGATTACGGTAATAGGATCGCCGACTTTAATTGTACCCGTCTTTTCGGGGATGACATTTTCTCCGAACATAATTCCCCCCGGGAAACTGCGAAAAGTGCTTAAGGTTTTTAAAGGTTCTTGCTGGGGATTTCTCCTACCTGTTTCTTGATCGGTGGTGGTGATAATACAGCGACTACAGGGTTTAACCAGAGCATAATTTATCTCTCCAATTGTGATCTTTTGCCAACTACTTTCGCTAAAAGCTCGATCGCTACTAATAACAATGTTAGGTCGAAAACGATTCATCGGCACTGGTGCAACTAAACGCCGATTTAAGTCCTCTAAAGAAGCAGTATTAGTTAATAAAATTGGATAACCATCGGCAAAGCTGACGGGAGTATGATCGTTCCCCGCATAGCGAGGATTTGCAGGACGTGGATAATCGGGAGATTGTCGCACTAAACGACAGGGAATGTCCAGAATTTTCTCAAACCATTCGGCGATTTCATCCCCTTGATCCATGGCTATGGTTTGAGATTCCCAGATTTGAACCGCTCTTTTTTCTCCTGTGAAATTAGGACAAAAAGTTAGGGAATCTTGAGATGTTTTCAGAGAAAAATTATCTCCTGTAATCGTGACAGAAACGGTAGCTAATTGCGGATATTGCCTTTGAGTGATAAATTTACCCTCGGCATCCACTAACATCATTTCCCGATCCCAGAGTAAACCTTTAGGAGTCACTTCAGCTTGGGATAATTGAATACCTCGACAGGATTTAATCGGGTAGATATAGAGATCAGTAACCTGCATTTTCTTTCAGTAGTTCTACATATTTTTTAGCCACATCTTCCCACGTCCAGAGATTAATTTTATTGGGAATATCTTCGGGTAACAAGCGAGGAATTGGATTGAGTATAAATTGTTCTAAACAATTAGCTAAACTGTCCGCATCTCCCCTATGATAGAATTGCACTCTTTCGGGACAATTATATAATTCTACCTGTTCTTGAAACACTTCTAAATCGGAAGCAATAACGGGAATACCTTGTAAAATGGCTTCCGCTATTGCTAATCCAAAACCTTCGTATTTTGAGGGAAATACCACACAGGAACAGGTTTGATAATAAAATTGCAAGGTTTCATAGTCTTGATAACCTAATCCCTTGATATGACTCTCGAAAATTTCTTTATTTTCCTGATAAAGTTGGGTACATTCTTTGAGATAGTCTTGGTATTCTTGGGTTTTGGACTGTTGAGACAATTGCAGATTTCCACTAACTAGATTATCGGTTTCTTTACCGATAAAAACTATTTGAAATTTTAAACCTTTTTTCGCTAGTGTAATTGCTGCCTTGAGCAAAGTTAAATGATCTTTGTAGATACCAAAAGAGGAGGGAAAATAAAAAGTAACTAGCTCGCTTTTGACTAAATCACTCTTGGGATGAGACTGATCGATAAATCCCGCTAAGGGTACAGCTTTTAATTTACTGGCATAGGTAGCATTGGGAAAAACTTTTAAAACATCGTCTTTAGTTTTTTGAGAAATTGTGAAGAGTAGATCGGCCTTATCTAACCATTCTTTTAAGACTTCATTGTAGGTTTCTTGATAGGATTCTGAGTAAGTTAAGGGAGCAAATTGCCAAAAGACATCATAAATAATGCCACTTAAAGTAACCTTGACATTGGGGGGAGAAATCCGATTAGTCATCCCATACAAACAGTGATCAGCTTGGTAACGCTTGATAATCTGATTAATTCTTGCTTCGATGCGTAAAAGTTCAATTCTACGAGAGAAAAGACGATGAATAGAATTCAGTCTTAGGGTTTTGTAAAAATTCGCTAGAAGACCATAAAAATAGATTAATTTTGTTTCAGAACTCTGGGGGTAAAAATTAAAATCTTCGTAGATAAGTTTATCGGAATCGTGCATTAAAGACTTAAAATATTCAATGTCATTAGGAGGGAGGACGATAATAATTTGTTCGACGTATTCTAATAAGCTAGGTATTAAAGAGATAATGACTCTTTCTACTCCTCCTTTGCGATAAAACACGATCGGGATGACAATTTTCATAGATTTCCTTGCAGATAGCTGGCAATAAAAAGATTGATTTTTGACTTGAACCCATTATATGATAGGCTCGAATTGTTCTACTGAGTCGAGAAATCGAGTTAAATTCGAGAAACTAAGACTCTATCACCCATCGCCCCTATTTTCCCTCGATCTTGGAGAAAAAGAGTGTCACAAGCTACTCCATCCCTACAATCTAATCTAAAACAATGGCTACGGTCCAGCGCACCTTCCCTATTTCAAATTAAACAGCGTTTGAGCGCCCGTCGTTGGCCGAAAAAATCGATCGTTATTTACACAGAAAAATATCGTCCCATGCTTCCGGCGGAAATTTGGCAACGGGGGGCCAGTGGTACCCAGGCATCGGTGGCTTTTTTAGCGCAGGAATGGACGAAACGCGGCTATAAAGTGACGATTTTTGGCAATTGTGAGGGTATGGAGGGGGAACAGGACGGTATTCGCTATGTTAATTATTACCGCATGAATTGGCAGGATCACTTTGAGACACTGGTGATCTCTCGTCATCCCACCTATTGCCGTCCGGGTACCAAGGCAGAACGAATTTTTTTTGATTGGCAAGATATTAAAGTTCCGGCAGCCTCCTATACCCCCGAAATTTTGGCTAGATACGACAAAATTTTCTGTAAAAGCCAATATCAACGGGATTTACTGGATTTCTGTGCCGATAATCAATGTCCGATTGTTCCTAATGGTATCGATACTTCCCTTTTGGCTGTAAGTGAGACAGTGCCAGAAAGTGAGTATATTCCCTATCGTCTAGTCTATGCCTCTCGTTATTATCGCGGCCTAGAGTCGATGTTAAAGCATGGCTGGCCGATTATCAAGGCGGCAATTCCCGCGGCCGAGTTACATCTCTACTATGGTTTTACTAAACGGGATGGCAGTGGCGATCGCAGGGAATGGCGCGATAATTTAATCGCTTTGATTAAAGCTAGTCCGGGGGTAGTTGATCGCGGAATGATGGGTTATCGTCAACTAATCGAGGAAAAAGCGCGCTCTGCTATTCATTACTACGGTTGCACCTATCGTGAGATCGATTGTATTTCTGTGCGCGAGTCAGCAGTGGTAGGCTGTCTGCCGGTGGTGACGGATTTTGCTGTTTTTCGAGAAAAGGACTACTGTGTGAAAGTACCGGGGGAAGTAACCGATCCGGCTACTCAGGAAGCTATAGGCTGGAAAATTGTCGAATTACTGAAAAATCCCCAGCTTTTGTCCCAAGAGCGCAAAAGATGTCGTCAAATTGCCCTAAATGACACCTGGGAGCGATCGGCCGCCGCTTGGTTAGATGTGATTGAAGCGGATTCTTAGGCAAGCATTTCTTCTAAAACCCTGGCTACCCTTAGGATTAAGTCTTCGCGATCGGGGGCGGCGATGATTTGTAAACCTAAAGGTAGCTGGGATGGACGTTTAATCGGCAAAGAAAGGGCAGGTAAACCAATCAAAGAAAAAGGTTGGGTGAATCTGCCTAAATTAGGTCTAATTAATAGCTCTTGCCCGTCAATAATCATTTTTTCTACTCCTAACGGCGGCGCAATACAGGGAATCGTCGGGGTGAGGATAATATCTACTTCGGTGAAGCTCTCTCGCAAACGATCGCGATACCAACGGCGAAAACGTTGAGCCTGTAAATACCAGCTAGAGGGAATTAATGCCCCCGCCAAGAAGCGATCCCGGGTTGCGGGGTCAAAATCCTCTAATCTGGTCTGTAAACGCGGTAAATGCCAATTTGCTCCCTCGGAAGCGGTAATTATATAGGCGGCTGCCCTGGCGCGGGCGGTTTCGGGAATGGTGATTTTTTTAGTCACTCCTAAACGTTCGGCGATCGCTGTCACCGACTCGAATACTTCCAGTTCGGCTCCCTGCTGAAAATAATCATCGGCAAGGGCTATTTTTACGCCCTCTAAGCCACTTAAAGGAGCTTTAAGGTTATTTTTGGCAAAAAGACTCCAAATAGCCGCCATATCCGCCACATTGCCGCTAAAAAATCCCAGATGGTCTAAACTACTAACGAACAAAAATAAGCCCTGACGGGATACGCGCCCAAAGGTGGGTTTTAGCCCCACCACGCCACAGCAAGCGGCGGGAACCCTCACGGAACCATTAGTATCGGAACCGAGAGCGAGAGGCACTAAATTAGCGGCAACGGCAGCGGCGGAACCGCCGGAGGATCCCCCCGATACGCGACTAGGATCGCGGGGGTTGGCAGTGGCCCCATAATGGGCATTTTCGGTGACAAAACCGTAGGCGTACTCATCCATATTGGTCGCCCCCACCAAAACTGCCCCGGCTGCTTCTAGGGTTTGAATAGCGATCGCATCTTGTCTGGCAGCAGGGTGATCTCGATTGATTTTGGAACCGGCAAGGGTGACAATACCCTTGATATCAAAGAGATTTTTGACGGCGAAGGGGACTCCTGCTAAGACACCGACGGGTTCACCGTTGGCGATCGCTTGATCGATTTTTTGGGCTTGAGCGAGCGCCCTGGGCTGTAAAATGTCGGTAAAGCAATTTAAATGGGGATTTTTTGCCTCTATCTCCGCCAGAGTCTGGCTAATAACTTCTAAGGCTCTAGTTTGACGATTTTGGATCGATCGAGCTAAATTGCACACAGAAATAGTCATGGTTCAAAGCTGAGGGCGCTTTCCCCGTCATCCTCTAAGGGAAATTCTGTCACTAAACTGGCGATTTCTTGCAAGCGTTGCCAGTTTTCAACCACAGAATTTAAATAGCGATCGGGAATGGCTAAATCTAGGATTTTCGCCATGATCATAACGTATTCTTCTGGATTATTCATAGATTTCGTTCTGGTTGGGGTGAAGGAGATCAATATTTGCTTAAAAGCAGCGCTCAGGAATAAAATCGACACCTAGTTAAGCTGTGAAAATTGCTAGGATATAAGAGAAAATCTCCTGTAAATACAATAGCTATCCCTGGGGAGGAAGTATAACTTGAATTTGTTCTTGACCACCGACTCCCCAGCATCATAACCTGAGATATGATCATATAACTGTATATTGAGATATTTTCCCCTCCTTCACCTCCGGATTTAAATTAAACTTATAAGTAGGGAGGCACAATTATTTGTAGGATGGGTTAGCAGTAGCGTAACATAATCGGGCGTTGGGTTTCATGCTTCAACCCAACCTACGTTCTGATAACTGATAACTGATAACTGATAACTGATAACTGGTAACTGATAACTGGTAACTGATAACTGGTAACTGATAACTGGTAACTGATAACTGATAACTGATAACTGATAACTGATAACTGAAATGACCATCTTACAAGACGAAAAACTCCTCTTTACTCCCGCAATACCCCACAGTGATGCCCTTAGAACTATTTTTGCCTTTCCTAATCAGTATTCCGTCGGTATAACCAGTTTAGGTTATCAAATTGTTTGGGCAACTTTAGCCCTGCGATCGGATATACAAGTTAGTCGTTTATTTACGGATTTTCAAGAATCTTTACCCCGTTATCCCGAATTAGTCGGCTTTTCCTTTTCTTGGGAATTAGACTATGTTAATATCCTCTCGCTGTTAGAATCTTTAGAAATTCCTTGTCACAGTCATCAACGGCAAGATCGGCAAGCGATAATTTTCGGAGGTGGGCCAGTTTTAACCGCTAATCCCGAACCTTTTGCCGCTTTTTTTGATGTAATTTTATTGGGAGATGGTGAAAATTTAATTGCTGATTTTATTAATGCCTATCAAGAGGTTAGAAACGCCGATCGCCCGACAAAACTCCGTCATTTGTCCCAGGTTCCGGGGGTGTATGTTCCTAGTTTATACACCGTTAATTATGATAGTCCCGAAGGTGAAATTACGGCAATTATACCCATAGATAATAATGTTCCTGCTTTTGTTAGTAAACAAACCTATCGCAGTAATACCCTTTCAGCTTCTACGGTGGTAACAAAACAAGCGGCATGGGAGAATATTTATATGGTAGAGGTGGTGCGAAGTTGTCCAGAAATGTGCCGTTTTTGTTTAGCTAGTTATCTAACTTTACCCTTTCGTACCGCTAGTTTAGAATCTTTAATCCCTGCCATTGAAAAAGGTTTAAAAGTGACCGATCGCCTGGGTTTATTAGGTGCTTCTGTCAGTCAACATCCCGAATTTGAAACCTTACTTGATTATCTTTTTCAACCAAAATTTGAAGGAGTTAGACTCTCGATCGCCTCAGTTAGAACTAATACTGTCACGGAAAAATTAGCCAGAATTTTATCCCTAAGAGACAGCAAATCAATTACTATTGCCGTAGAAAGTGGTTCTGATCGCCTACGGGAAATTATCAACAAAAAGTTAGCCAATGATGAAATTATCCAAGCTGCCATTAATGCCAAAGCCGGCGGTTTAAAAGGGATAAAACTCTATGGTATGGTGGGAATACCGGGAGAAGAAACTGAAGATATAGCGGCGACTGTGGAAATGTTAATAGCATTAAAAAAAGCCGCCTCTGGACTGCGAATTTCTTTCGGTTGCAGCACCTTTGTGCCTAAATCCCATACTCCTTTTCAGTGGTTTGGAGTTAATAAAATGGCCGAAAAAAGATTAAAATATCTAGAGAAACAATTAGGTAAACAGGGCATAGAATTTCGCCCAGAAAGTTATAATTGGTCGGTGATTCAAGCCCTATTATCTAGAGGCGATCGCCGCTTAACTTCCCTATTAGAATTAACCCGTGGCTACGGTGATTCTTTAGGCAGTTATAAACGGGCTTTTAAGGAACTAAAAGGACAAATTCCCCCTCTAGATTATTACGTTTATCAACAATGGCGTTTAGAACAGGTTTTACCCTGGAGTCATTTACACGGTCCTTTATCCTCAAATGTTTTGGTAAAACATTTAGAAGATTCCCAAACAAAAAGGTAAAGTATCGCTAATAAGCTAAGACGCATTTAAACAATGTCTTGACTATCAGACCCCAAATGAGGTATTCTATCAAGGTAGATCGGATATTGGTGCAATTCAGACTTGAATTGGTACTTT
Source organism: Microcystis wesenbergii FACHB-1317 (assembly GCF_014696875.1). Lineage (GTDB taxonomy): Bacteria > Cyanobacteriota > Cyanobacteriia > Cyanobacteriales > Microcystaceae > Microcystis > Microcystis wesenbergii_A. The sequence goes on from NZ_JACJQV010000161.1 coordinate 19,996, forward strand.
TATTAACTATCAATCCCGATTAAACCATTAATTTAATCTTAGTTGATCAACCCATGAGCAAGAAAAATGAGACCGTTACCCTGCTTTTAGCCTTGGTGATTACCCTAATATTTTTTGGGGCAGGTGGTTGGTGGTTATACAATCGTTTTCAAGGAAAAAATAACCCAACCAATCTTTCTGAAATCGAGAAAATATCACCAGAGCAAAAATCGGTATCGGCACAGGCAAAATTTAGTCAAGGGGAAAAATTATTAATAGTTGACGGGGCTTCTTCGGACAAACAAGCTGCTATACAGGCCCTCGGAAAAGGAGACTTTCAGCAAGCAGTTTACCTCCTAGAAAAATCCCTGCGAGCTAATCAAAATGATCCGGAAGCTCTCATCTACTTAAATAACGCCCGTATTGGTGAAGCTAAGTCCTATACTATCGCCGTTTCCGTGCCAATTGGGAGCGATGTCAACACCGCCCTAGAAGTTTTACGAGGAGTCGCCCAATCTCAAAATCAAATCAATCAAGCTGGGGGAATTAATGGCATTCCTTTAAAAGTTCTCATTGCTGATGATGCTGATAGTCCCGAAATTGCTGCTCAAATTGCCCAAAAATTAGCGGCTGACAACAGCATTTTAGGAGTAGTAGGACACACTAGCAGTGATACCTCTTTAGCGGCGGCTGCTATCTATCAAAAAGCGGGATTAGTAATGATTTCCCCCATCAGTACCTCAACTAAACTCTCCAATTTTGGTGACTATATCTTTCGTTCTGTTCCCAGTGATTTTGCGGCGGCACGGGCATTAGCCGAATCTAGCTTGCAAAAAATTCCTAACGTCAAGGCAGTGGTATTTTTTAACTCCCAAAGTAATTATAGTCAATCCCTAAAATCTGAATTTATCACCGCTTTAGGATTAGGAGGAGGTCAAGTGGTGAGTGAATTTGATCTATCTTCCCTCACTTTTACCCCTTCTAAAAGCCTCCAACAAGCTCAACAAGAGGGAGCAAATCTAATCGCCCTTCTTGGGGATAGTGGAACCCTAGATAAGGCTTTGCAGGTGGTTCAAATCAATGGTCAAAAATTGCCGATTGTGGCGGGTGATGACGTTTATAGCCCCAAAACTCTGGATGTAGGCGGAAAAAATGCCCTGGACATGGTTGTCGCTATCGCTTGGCATTTGGGGGCTAATCCGAACAGTCCTTTTGTGAATAAATCCCGCCAATTGTGGCAAGGAGACGTAAATTGGCGCACGGCTACCGCCTATGACGCTACCCAGGCTTTAATCGCTGGCATTAAGGCAGAATCTAGCCGCGAGGGAGTTCAACAGGCGTTAAGAAGCAGTAATTTTTCTGTCCCCGGGGCGACTAATCCCGTGCGATTTTTACCCTCTGGCGATCGCAATCAATCCGTGCAATTAGTGGTAGTTAAACCCGGTTCTCGTTCTAGTTTTGGGGTAGATTTTGTGCCAATTTCTCGATAAAATGACAACTAAATCAAGATGACTTATATGTTAGAAACTCCCCCCAAATATTCTGTTCTTGGTTTACCGGTTCATCTCCTCGATAACTACAGTCGTTGGTTAATTGATCGCCTCTATCAAGGTTTTGGTTCCCACGTTGTCACTCTCAATGCAGAAATGGCAATGTTAGGAGAAAATGATGCTAAAGTAGCCCAAGTTATTCGGGAAGCAGATTTAGTTATTCCCGACGGTGCGGGGATTGTCATTTACTTAAAATTAAGGGGCAGAAAACAAACCCGCTGCCCCGGTATTGAATTATCAGAATCCTTAATTACTGAGTTAGGAATGCGGGGAGAAAGTTTTCCTATTGCTTTTTTTGGTGGTAAACCGGGGATTACTGAACAAGCGGCAAGTAATTGGCAAAAAAAGATACCTAATATCCGTATTCTGACTAACCACGGTTATCTATCCTCCCAGGAAATGTCCGATTGGATCGAGGTATTAAAAGATCAACAACCGCGGTTAATTTTAGTTGGTTTAGGAGTACCCCGACAAGAATATTGGATTAGGGAACATCGATATCTCTGTCCCCAAGCTATCTGGGTAGGTGTGGGGGGCAGTTTTGATATCTGGTCCGGGACAAAAATCCGCGCCCCTCGCTTTTTCTGTGACAATAATTTAGAGTGGTTGTATCGACTCTATCAGGAACCTTGGCGTTGGAAAAGAATGTTAGCTTTACCTAAATTTTTCTGGCGCTCTCTTTTTTATTCCTAGTAATAGTTATTATAAATTCTTTTCGATAAAGGCCATCACTCGCTCTAATCCTTCCCGTGTTTTCAAGTTGGTGAAGATAAAGGGTTTATCCCCGCGCATTTTTTTTGCATCTCTATCCATCACTCCTAAATCTGCCCCCACCATCGGGGCTAAATCTATTTTATTAATTACCAATAAATCCGATTTGGTGATACCCGGTCCCCCCTTGCGAGGGATTTTATCTCCGGCTGCCACGTCAATCACATAGATGGTTAAATCTACTAATTCGGGGCTAAAGGTTGCCGCTAAATTGTCGCCGCCACTTTCCAGAAAAATTAACTTTAAGTTAGCAAATTTTCTCTCTAACTGTTCAATGGCAACTAAGTTAATTGAGGCATCCTCGCGAATAGCTGTATGGGGACATCCTCCCGTTTCTACTCCTAAAATTCTTTCCGGAGCTAAAGCTTGCGATCGCACTAAAAATTGGGCATCTTCTTGAGTATAAATGTCATTGGTGACTACGGCGATCGGATATTGATCCCGCAAATTTTTACACAGGGCATCGAGCAGGGCTGTTTTTCCTGAACCCACCGGACCGGCAATTCCCACGCGCAAGCAAGACATAGTTTTTTCGGGAAAAAGTGACAAGGAAAGGGTTAAAAATTTTGGAGCTATCGGATAGAAAAAAGAGGGGTTCGCAGGGCGACACGGATTCCCATTATAATAAAAGGTTAACACAAATCTGAGAATTTGTCAAGTCTTTTTGTCAATAAATTTGGGGAAATCATCGGCAAAAAGATCACCAAAAGTCAGTGATTTGGTAGCCAAAATCCGTTAACATCTGCCTAAATAGGGGCAAACTTAAACCGATAACATTACTGTGACATCCCTCCAATCTTTCCACGAATAGACCCCCCTTTCCTTCTAGGGCAAAACAGCCAGCACATTTGAGGGGTTCTTCGCTGTCAACATAGGCAATAATTGTTTCATCGCTGATATTGGCAAAGTGAACTTTAGTGATCCCACAACGAGTCAAAGTTTGATGATTAACTCGATCGATTAAAGCATGACCTGTATAGAGTGTACCCACCTGACCGCGCATTTTTTGCCAACGCTCGATCGCTTCTGATTTATCCTTGGGTTTGCCATAGACTTCCCCCGCTACTTCTAAGACGGAATCACAACCAAGAATTAATCCTGTATCAAATTTAGGGGCGATCGTTTGTGCTTTACATTGGGCTAAAGTTTGGACAAGATGGAGAGTATCATCAGCATTAATTGTCGATTCATCAAAGTTACTCACTCGCACAATCGGATCGATTCCCACCATTTGTAATAGTTTTTTACGCGCAGGAGAAGCGGAAGCAAGAATCAAGGGAATGGACATAAGTTTTTTCAGTAAACAAGATAGGAGATAGTTAGGTAGGGTGGGTTAGGCAATGGCAAATTATTAGACTTAATTATCAATTTATCTATTTGCCGTAACCCACCATCAGTTATCAGATTTTTAGCTATTTCTGCTAGGAATTGGCAGGATTTTAGGGGGGAAAATAACGATCTAAAATCTCAACCATGCGGGATTGTCTTTCTTCCTTGTCAAATCGATTGTAAAAATCCGACTGAACCTCATAAAAATCCGACATCGATCGAGTTAATTGTCCTAGCAGTTGATCAAGTCCCCGTCTGTCTTTTTCCCATTCTTTTTTAGACTCAGCAAGACTATTAGTTAACGCTTCGATCGATTTAGCATTAGAATTAGCGATCGCTCTAGTTTCTTTTAATCCCTGATTGGTTTCCTGTAATCCTAATTTAATCTCCTGTAATCCTAATTTAATCTCCTGTAGTCCTGTTAGGGTAGTTTCAGCAAGAGATTCGAGTCTATCTAGTCTATTTTCTTCCGAGTTACTCATATTCAGTTATCAGTTATCAGTTATCAGTTATCAGTTACCAGTTACCAGTTATCAGTTACCAGTTATCAGTTACCAGTTATCAGTTACCACTTTCTTACTGATTACTGTTTACTGATTCAGTAAGTAATCTCAATTAATTGTTAGATAGTGGGACAGGCTTCTGGTTCTTTATATGTTATCTTTAATTATAACCGGCTACCTAGTTGATGATAGGTGGTGCGTTACGACGGATTGTTACCTTTAAGTCAAAACAGGAATTTTTGCCGTCTAACGCACCCTACATTTTACTATTGCCTATTGCCAGTGGTGCGTTACGACGGATTGTTACCTTTAAGTCAAAACAGGAATTTTTGCCGTCTAACGCACCCTACATTTTACTATTGCCTGTTGCCAGTTTCCCTAACTAACCGAGAAAGAATCAACGATAGTTTCAAAGAGTTCTTGAATTTGCGTCCAACGTTTTTGGGAAGTGGAAAGATTAAAAGAATAGAGTTTATTATTATTAACCGTGACGCTGGCCAGATTATGACGTTCTTGGCCGTTGGCTAATTTAACTTGATATTCGAGGATATAATAATCTTGGCCGTCGATTTGATGGGATTCTGAGCGAATTAATTCTACTTCCTTATCGAGATTGGGGTTAAGACTGTTATTTTTCAGGAGACGATAGCCCACTTCCGAGGGTGTCCCTAAATCTGTTAAGGTTTTATTGTCGGGGACGGGGTTGATAATAACGCTTAAATTTTCGCTCGTTTCGATCAGGTCATGAAAAACCACATCTACTCCTGCAACCTTTTTCACATCCACCTGCGTCCAACCCTTAGGATATAAAAATTGATAGCCTTGGCTGCCACTGGTGTATCCTTGCAGTCCAGCGATGGGAGTTGCACAACCGGTTAAGAGGAGGGTGGTAATTAGGAGGAAAGTCGCCAAAAGAGATTTAATCATGATATTTTGACCTGTAAGTAGGGCTGTTTAATTTTACCTTGAATTGTTTAGGTGAACGGATTATGAAAATTAAGAAAAAATTGACAATTATTATAGCTATAGCGACTTTTTTACTGACTATCTCTCCCCTAAGCGCTCAAACTACCGCTAACCCCGTGAAAGCTGTAGAATTTTATAATCGGGGGGTGGATCGTTTAACCGCAGGGGATTACTCAGGGGCGATCGCAGATTTTACTCAAGCTCTACAATTAGAACCGAAGGATGCCGATGCTTACTATAATCGCGGCTATGCGGAGTTAGTTCTCGGCCAGTACGAGCAAGCGATCGCAGATTATACCCAGGCCTTGACAGTCAACCCCAATTATGTTAACGCTCTCGGTAATCGTTGTTATGCCTATTATCTGACGAAAAAATACGAGGCAGCGGTGGAAGATTGCACAAAAGCGATCGCTTTAAACGGAAATTTTGCTGATTTCTTTATTTATCGCGGTAATGCCAAGGATGACTTAGGTAAACACCTAGAAGCGATCGAGGATTACACAAAAGCTTTGAGTTTACAGGGAACTAGAGGACAGGATCGCATTTTCTATAATCGCGCCCTGTCCTATAACCGAGCCGGACAGCAGGAAATGGCTTTAAGGGACTATAATGAGAGTCTGAAAATCAATGCTAATTTTGCCGAAGCGTACCACAATCGGGGTTTGACCTATTATAAATTGGGAAACAGGGAAAAAGCGATCGCTGATTTAGAGGAGGCAGCCCGTCTAGCGTTATCTCAGGGTAAACAGGGGACTGCGGCTAAGTCTCAGTCAGCAGTGGCATTAATTCAGGGTCAGAAGCCCTAAAATAGGGAGTAGTTGTGATTTTAGCGCTAAAGAGGAGTGAAAGGGGCTAAATCGCAACTACGAGGGACTAAATTTTAGCCAGCTTGAGATGCGTAAAAAGCGACAGCTAACAGTCCACCCACAAGTGTGATCGCAGCAACACCCCAGAAAAGATAATTACGTTGTTGCGATTTAGTCGGGGGATCCGCTTGATAAACTTTCGGTTCGGCGGCGAAATTATTTAAGCGTCCACCTTCTTCGTTTGTATAAGGCATAATCAAAACCTCAAATATGACAATTTTTCAGGAAAAAAATTCTCCTGTTACAATAGTACAACATATTAGTAACCGAGTCGGGGATGTGGGAAATTCTCACGGGGATAACAATTCTTAGTCTTGGGGTAACTGCTGGACTCTGCTACTTCTATTGGCGATCGCATTTCCCCTGATTGAACGCAAAAACAACTTAAAAAAAGCCAATCACTTTCACAAATTGTCTGTTAAAAATTCTTACAGAAGCCTAGTCTCATAGAATAGCAAGCGACAGAGACCATCCTTACCCAATGTTAAAACTTGGTAGGCTAAGACGTATTTATAGCAGTTTTCATTGTCGATACCTCAGTAAGGTGAAAAGCGCTATAATTACTGTCATCATCTTTCTCAAAAAAAGAGGAGAAAAAAGCCAGTTCTGCCTTTCTCTCCTCCAGTCTAGCGATTAATTACATTGAAACAGCAGTGAGTAATCTTTAATTACTATTCACTGCTTTAGTAAGCACCATTATTTTTGGGAAAAACCACAACACCGATAGTTTTGAAGACTACCCAGATATCGGTTAACCAGTTATGGGAATTAACGTAATACACATCCATCTGCACGCGCATGGGATAGGGGATGTCATTACGTCCAGAAACTTGCCATAAACCAGTCAAACCGGGGCGAATAGTTAAAACTTTGTCGATGCGATTGCCATATTTCTGCAATTCTTCGGGAACTAAAGGCCGCGGACCGACGACGCTCATATCTCCCCGCAGGACGTTCCAGAATTGGGGGAACTCGTCTAAACTGGTTAAGCGCAGAAATTTGCCAATCCAAGTTATGCGGGGATCGTCCTTAAGCTTGAAATTATCCTCGAATTCCGCCCGCAGTTGGGGAGAGTCTTCCATCAGTCTCTCTAATACCTTATCCGCATCCATCACCATAGTACGGAACTTGATACAGTTGAAATGCTGGAAGTTTTGACCGACGCGCTTCTGCACATAGAAGACTGGACCGGGGGAACTAATCGCGATCAATAAGGCTAAGACTAAATAAAGCGGCGAAAAGAAAATTAGCACCGATAGGGAGAAAACGATATCGAATAATCGTTTTGAGGTATCGCCGTCTAAAGCTATTAACCAAGATTTTTGATGCCGTCTACCGGAGACCGAAGGTTTGAACCCTCGCTTCATCAAAGCTTGTAGAGCCTTGACGGAGATAAGTTGGCTATTAGCAGTCATCTTACTCCTTCACATCACACACACCACACAGTACTCATGATAAAGCCACAAGACTGAAAAAACAAGTCTTCAGGCCAATAACTGGCACTGGCCATTTTAGAGCCTTTGTACTGAAAAATCTCTGATTAGGGTTTGCGGCAAAAAGTTCCTTGCTGGGGTTAGGAGTCAGCAGTCAGGAGATTATTTTTATTTATTCTCCCTTCTCCCCCCCCTCCCCGCTCCCCGCTCCCTTCTCCCTGCTCCCCTATACCTTTTAAACAGGATTTAGTATTATATAGCGGTTTTCACAACTATGTGGCACAGTTAAACCTTTGTTGATTAAGCTTTTTAACATCGATAATGTACCTCTTGTGAACAGGAAACGCTATAGAACAGAAAGCGGGTTTCTGGTAAATAGCTAAATTAAAGCTCAGATTTTGTTAAGAAACCCGCTTTCTCCCAGCTTCTTTCTCCGAGCTTGTTGAATGGTATATAGCTTTTCTCACACCTGTGTGGCACATTTAAACCTTTGCTGATTAAGCTTTTTAACACCGATAATGTACCTCTTGTGAACAGTAAACGCTATATATTATAGCAGTTTGCCCAGAAGTGAGTCCCGATTGAAACGCTGAAACGCCTATCTATCAAGGGATTTACTATACCTGATTAGACGGAAAACCGCTATAGGACGTTTTTGAGCCAGCCAAAATTAGGCTCTTCTAGGTTCTGTGTGATAAGTTTAACTTACATAGGATCGATCAATCTTTGTGTCCTTTGTGTCTTTGTGGTTCCTTCCACTCCCTCGCCAGCAGGACTGTATCTTAGAATACATTTTACCCACCAAATCCAAGAGAGCCAAAATTAATTATGCAAGAGGTCTAATAAAAGGGCATCAGTAAATGATGCCCTGTGGCTGAACATTTAAGTAATTACAGCTTTGATCCTAAGGATGAATTATGCTCTTGTCTGCGCTCGTCTCCTGACCCCTGAATTCTGAGTCCCGAAAACGAAAACTTTATACTTCATCATGAAGATAAATCCCCTGCTTAGGCGGTGCGTTTTTTCATACTACCTAGTTCTCGAATGCCTAACCAACCGATCAAACTATAGCAAATCGATAGCAACATACTTTGAATACCAATTCTTAACCACTGTTTCAAAGCCTCCAAGTTAGCTTGACTTTCTGCCTGTGTTCGCCGATCTTGCAGCTGAGTTTGTAGCTGATTTTTGATCTCATCTAATTTCTGTTTAAACTCCTTCGGTTTTTTGGATAAATCCCGTAAACCAGTTAATTGTTCTCTTTGTTGACGGAGGGTCTCTAACTGTTCTGTGCTGATCGGTTGTCCTTGGAAACGACCTGTTTCAATCACTTGAGTTCTCTGAGAGATCTGCTGGTCTAATAGTTGAGGATTTTGGGATAGAGTATTTAACTGGACTAAGAAGGCTTGAATTTGTCCCTCCCCTTGGTCAACACCCTGTTGAATTTGAGTCAAAGCGTTGTTTTTAATCTGGTTGATATTATTGATATGAACAGGAATCATCAACAGAAAAACTAAGCCTAACAGTGTGGAAAAAATAAAGATCGGCCAACGCAATTCAAATTTGCGGGGTTTTCTAGGAATCATAGCTCTATCTTTATTGATATCGTCAATCCAGTAAGCGATTAAAACGAGAACGATACCCAGAAGAGGAACAATTCCTCGATCAACAAAGGTGGTGACGAACCCTACCTGCCATTGGGATTGACTGAATCGATAGGGCAGCGGCAGGATAAACCCATCCAAAAGGAAGGAAAAAATGAAAACCAATCCCGTTAATTTCAGGGACAAAGAAGTAAAGCTGTTCATCGCTGTTTCTGTAATGGTATGTCAATGAATAGATTCATTAGTCTGTTTAAAAGTTCTCGCTGGGGATTCGCGGAAGGATTTTGCCGAGAGGCAATCTGACAAACTGCAATTTCTAATTAACTTTCGCTCAGCCCCCCCGCTAAACCCTATATTAAAATCGTTCTGCTTGTCAACCCCTTTCGAGAATCGACTCTAGAAATATTACCTCAATATGGTATCGCTAAACTTATCCCTCTCACAGAATAAAATTTTCCCAAGCTCTCAGACTGGGTTTTCCCCCGGATCTCTTCCCTAAGACAGAGACTGTCAAAGAATAAAATTTTCCCAAGCTCTCAGACGAGTCCTCAATGGTTAGCCTATAGTAAAGACAGCCCCCCTGAGTCGATAACAAAACCCATGCAGAAATTGGTGGAAGTTTTAGCCGATCAACAAGCTCTGATCGCAAAATCTCTGGCGCTGGTTCTGGAAAAAATCACAACCAGCCTCGACCAACAGGACTATTTTACCATCGCTCTGTCCGGCGGTAGTACCCCGAAACCTCTCTACGAAGCTTTAGCCTCTCAACCCCTCGACTGGTCAAAAATTCACGTTTTCTGGGGAGATGAACGCTACGTTAGTCCCGATCATCCTGACAGTAATCAACGCATGGCCCGGTTAGCATGGCTCGATCGCATACCGATCCCAGCCGCTAATATTCACCCTATGCCCACGGATGACCCCGATCCCCACCGGGCCGCCCAAAAATACGATGATCATCTCCGCCAATGGTTTGGGGTCAATTCTCCCGATTTTCCCGTTTTTGACCTGATTTTATTGGGAATGGGCGATGATGGTCATACTGCCTCTCTCTTTCCCCACACGGCAGCTTTAACGGTGAGCGATCGCTGTATCACCGTTGGCGAGAAAGATGGCAATCCCCGCTTGACTTTTACCGTTCCCCTGATCAATCGGGCCCGTTGTGTGATCTTTATCGCTGCCGGCGAAAGTAAACGCCCCGCTTTACATGAGATTTTCTCTGCTTATGGTGACTCTTTCTCCTATCCTTCCCGTCTCATTCACCCCCCGGCAGGGGAATTATATTGGTTACTGGATGCAGCCGCTGGTTCCTCTTTTGTCTAGAGAATAGGGGAAATGGGGGAATGGGGGAATGGGGGAATGGGGAATTTCAACCAAAACCCTAACACCCCAACACCCAACCCCTAATCTGCTTTTTTACTTTTTCCTTTTTACTTTTTACTTAAAAATGATCGTTTGTCCTAATTGCGAACATATTAACCCCGATGAGGCCAGTCAATGCGAGGCCTGTTATACCCCCTTACCGAGGATGTCTTCCTGTCCTAGTTGTGGCGCAACCATCCAAACTGATGCCACCTTTTGTGGTCAGTGTGGCTACAATTTACAGCCTAATTCCGTTCCCATGGTGGCAGCCGAGGCCGAATCGGAATCGGAACCTGAACCCGTCTCACCGGTCCGGACAGCTACCGTCGCCTCGATCGCACCTCCTCCTGTTGCCCCCCCACCGGTTCCGGCTGCCACCCGCTTACAGACGGAAATGGCTAGTCTCCAGCACCTGCAAACCGATAGCAAAATTGAATTACCCCTACATCTATCGGTAATTCATGTCGGCAAACCTAACGATCGCATTCCCCCCGATATCGATGTTTCCGGTTTTCCCGATTCTGATATCGTCTCCCGGGTTCATGCCGATATCCGCGTCGAAGGGGGCATCTATTACCTCGAAGACACGGGCAGCGCCAACGGAACCTACGTTAATCACAATCCCCTACCCCCCGGCAATCGTCATCGTCTTCGGGCTGGCGATCGCATTTGCCTCGGGAAAGGGGACAAAATGACTTTTATTTTCCAAATGTCTTAAAAGGGGTTAGGGGTTAGGGATTTAGGGTGATGGGGAAATTTCCGCTAAATTCCCCACTTGCCACTTCCCCACTTCCCCACTTGCCACTTGCCACTTCCCCACTGAAAATTATGCGTACAAATTGGCGAATCGGCTCTTTATTGGGCATTCCTCTCTATATTGATTCCTCGTGGTTTTTGATTTTGGCTTTTGTCACCCTGATCAATGCCACCGATGCAGAAATTCAATCTCTGGCTGGCCAGAGTTTCGGTTTAGCGTGGTTACTTGGTTTAATCATCGCTTTATTGCTGTTTATCTCGGTTTTACTCCACGAATTAGGTCATAGTTTCATGGCACGCTCCCAAGGCATCGAGGTCAATTCCATTACCCTGTTTCTTTTTGGGGGTATGGCCTCGATCGATCGAGAATCTCGGACTCCTCCAGAGGCCCTGCAAGTAGCGATCGCTGGACCCCTCGTCAGTTTTCTCCTGTTTTGTCTCCTCTCCCTAGCCAGTCACTTACCCTATTTAAACGCTAATTTAACCTATATATGCGGGCATTTAGCGATAATTAACCTGTTTTTGGCTCTATTTAATCTTATCCCCGGTTTACCCCTCGATGGCGGTCAAATTTTCAAAGCAATGGTCTGGCAAGCAACCGGCGATCGCTGGAAAGGTTTACATTGGGCTGCGATCAGTGGTCAATTCATCGGTTGGTTGGGGATTATTTTGGGGATTTTCTTGGTTCTCTTGACGGCAGATGTGGGGGGTGCTTGGTTAGGATTAATGGGCTGGTTTATCCTCAGAAATGCCCGCGCCTACGATAATTTAACTAATTTACAGGAAAGTCTCCTCAATTTGCAAGCGGGAGAGGTGATGAGCAGAAATTTGCGGGTTTTAAACGCCCATCAAACCCTAGAGGAATTCGTCCAAGAATACGTTTTAGACCAAGCAGCCGCCAATACTGCTTATTTTGCCGCTTCCGAGGGGCGTTATCGGGGATTAATTCGGGTGGAAGATTTACAGGCGATCGAGCGGAGTTTCTGGTCAGAAAAACAACTGCTTGATATTGCCCATCCCCTCGCGGAAATTCCCAGTGTTGAGGAAAAAACCCCCTTAGTGACGGTGGTGCAAAAACTGGAAACCATCCCGGACAGAATGATCACGGTGTTAACACCGGCCTCCGCCGTAGCGGGAGTGATCGATCGCGGCGATATCCTCAAGGCAATTGCGATTAAATACCAACTTCCCCTAGAGGAAACGGATATTAAACGCGCTCGCGAGGGAGTTTATCCCAGTTATTTGCCCTTAAATGTCATTGCTGCCGCTCTTGACAAGAGTGAACGGCCAAAAATCGGCGCACCGTCCTTAATGTCCTGACCTAGAGAGGATGAACGATAATAATCTTGAATATGGCTAATGCGAAAATTTCCTCGCTGGTTAGTCTGCCACAATTTCCCCGTTTCCACATCTAAACAACTTAACCAACCTTTGCCGTAGGCCCAAGTATCGATACAAATGGCATGGCCGAGATTAACTGGTTTACCGCTTTTTTGGCTGGTATGGCCACAAATCATGGTTTTTCCCGAACTATGGGCGGCGGGATATTGAAATTTCTCCCAAAAGAGTTTGTATTCTGGTTGTCTGGCCAGGGGTAGATGGGGATCGAGACTAGCGTGAACAAATAAATGATTGGCAGTTTCGTAGCTATTTATACAGACTTTTCCTAAAAAATCCCAGTGGGATTCGGGAATTTTAATCAGGTGGCCTTCGCTGTAGGATTTGAGGGTGGCTTTACCGCCTTTTTCTAACCAGAGACGCTGTTTGAGGGGGTTGTTACGGGCTTGCAGCATGATAATCTCGTGATTACCCTTGAGGGGAATCAAATTTCCCTGTTTATGTAGGGAAATCAGGCGATCGATCACCCCTTTCGAGTCTCTGCCCTTATTAACGTAATCACCGAGGGTGATTAGAGTATCTTGGGGTTTGGGATTGACGATCTCTAGCAAGTGATCTAGAGCTTTCGAGCAACCATGAATATCACCGATCGCTAAGGTTCGCATGAGGATTTTGTCTGCTATGTTGGTAATACTCACCGATACTTTTTGCTAACACACACCAACAGATGAGGTAACAGGCAATAGCCAACAATAAAGGGATTGGAGGAGATTTAGCCTATCTAAGGATAGGAGATTAACATCAGTCTTAGAGCCTAAAACAAGAGCTTTCGGTGCTTAGATTTGCCTGCCCTGTTGGTTATCGACCCGAAGGCGACCCTGTTCTTTTGTCATTGCTCAGTTACTAGATTGGCAACCTAGACCCTAACATTATAGGACTTTTGAGCGAGCCTAGTCAATGCTTTAAGTAGGGCTGGCTGAATAAATCTAAAAACCTTGTTGGCTAAGACTTTGATTGATCCCGTTGCCTAGCATCCCCTTAGAATCCACTGTCATTTATGCGGAGGAGAAGTCAAATTCTCGTAATCGGTAAACGTAGCCAATCGCTTAATTGTTGTGCCAACCAATCTAATTCTGCTTCGCTAACATCTTCACTAGCAGTGATAATATATTCTTGATGGTTAGCAATCAGGGCCAGACAAGGAGGAACAATAGTAAGATTTTCTCCCTGCATAGTGACAGTGACATTGCGACGCATGAGACTATAAATTTCGGAACTAGCGGCATCGGCAGCTAGTTTAAATTTCAGTCCCCAGAGTTTTTGGTAAAGAGAAACTTTTTTGGGGGTAATTTTTAACTCTAGTTCTCCCTGCCAAAAAGATTTGAACAACTGCCAAGATAAACTAGCGGAGATTAAATTGAGCAGAAAAATTAGGATAATCGGGATTAAAAAAGCGACCAGTTTTAGATCGTAAATAGCGACTATGGTTAAGAGGATGATGGTAAAAAATAGGGAAGGGAGAAATTGTCTTAACTGGTTTTTGAGATTGTTGAAAAACTTTTGTTTGGTTTTACTAGCGATTTTTATTTGCAGGAGATTATCTTTTTTATAAACAATAACTTCACTGCCGTAGGGTTTGGTAACATTGCCAATAGATACTAGGATCAATTGACAACTATATAAACTGGCTAAAGCTTCGGTTACTGAGCGAAAATTATAGTCTGGGTGGGAATTTGATAATTTTTTTAACCAATAGATAAAAAAAGCACTCAGATTAGTTTTTTGTTCAAAGTTTTCTGGTATGTAACGATGATTAATCCCGGTGGCTAAACTGATCAAAGTTTTGCCTAGAGCCTGTAAGTCCGTGATGAGAGAATCAGAATCAAAGGCAAAATCAACTAGATAAAAACGATGAGACTGAGTATCAAAGAGGATATTACTAAGTTTGATATTGCCGTGGTTAAGGGGGACATCCTGCTGATGGAGATAGGAGAGAATCTCCAAGAGATATTTGGCAATTTGTTTGAGTTCTTGTTCTGCTAACAAACAACTGGAGTTAAGATAGTTTTCCAAAGGCTGCGCCGATAAATAAGGTCGGACAATAGCGATGATTTGTTCTTGGGATGAATCTATCTCAAAGCTATCGAGGTATTTGGGGAGAGATGGGTGAGAGAGTTGTCGCAACAGGGCGATTTTACTGGTTATTTCTCCGATAAACTGACTCCCTTGCCCACTAGGAACAGGAATAAGTTTAATGATCACTAACTGGGTGGTGTGTCTGTCCCTAGCTAAGATAGTTTTTTTTCCCAGCAACTGTTGGACTTGATAACGACTATGGAGAACTCGATCGAGCATGGGGGAGGATGGCGTAAGTAGTATCTCTAGGATAGCTCATTCTGGAAACTCTAGCCGCCATCTTTAGCATCCTTTTGGTATTTTAACAATTGATTAAAAATTGCCGCCTTGCCTAGAAAGAATGGCTATGGCAGTCCTATTTGAGTTATATTAATTATCTGTTCGCCAAGGCTACCTCGAAGGGAAGAGCAAAAGGGAACGGAGAGCATTTCTAAGACTGTCTTGACTTTTTCCTGTTAGTTAATTGCCGAAGAATCCGTTAGGATTGCCCAGGGGCATTAAGGGAGGGAAAAATCGCTTCAATCTCTGAGAAACCAGAGCAGTTTTCTTGACAGTTACCCGATCGAGCCAATAAAATTAATCCATGTTCTGGAACTATCTGGCGGAGATGCCAGCAAGGGAATCTTTAAGAAATTAGCCAAAATCCCTGAGTATAGATATTGACGGCGCTAGACTCCCAACGTATAGATAAATACTGTTTCTGGAAGCCCATGACTGTGAGCTACGAAAAAATTACCCCACCGACAACAGGCTCGACAATTACTTTTTCTGACGGAAAACCTCTAGTTCCCGACGATCCCATCATTCCCTTCATTCGTGGTGACGGTACGGGGGTCGATATCTGGCCCGCAACCGCAAAAGTTATCGATTCGGCGATCGCCACAGCCTACGGTGGTCAAAGGAAAATCCATTGGTTTAAAGTCTATGCTGGCGATGAAGCTTGCGAAATCTACGGGACCTATCAATATCTACCCCAAGATACCTTGACAGCGATTAAAGAATATGGTATTGCTATCAAGGGTCCCTTGACCACTCCCATCGGTGGCGGCATTCGTTCCCTGAATGTGGCTTTGCGGCAAATTTTTGACCTCTATGCCTGTGTTCGTCCCTGTCGTTACTATGCGGGAACCCCTTCCCCCCATAAAACCCCGGAAAAACTCGATGTCATCGTCTATCGGGAAAATACCGAGGATATCTATCTCGGCATCGAATGGAAACAAGGCACGGAAATCGCCGATAAACTGATTAATTATCTCAACACCGAACTAATTCCCGCCACTCCCGAACACGGTAACAAACAAATTCCCCTCGATGCGGGTATCGGGATCAAACCTATTAGTAAGACGGGTTCCCAAAGATTAGTCCGCCGGGCGATCGAACGAGCGCTGACTTTACCGAAACCGAAAAATCAGGTTACTCTCGTCCACAAGGGTAACATTATGAAATACACGGAAGGGGCCTTCCGGGATTGGGGTTACGAATTAGCTAAAAGTGAATTCCGGGATGTGTGCGTCACCGAGATGGAATCATGGATCCTGAGTAATAAGGAGAAAAACCCCGATCTGACCATCGAAGATAACGCCCGCATGGTGGAACCGGGTTATGATGCCCTCACGGACGAGAAAAAAGCCAAAATATGCCAAGAAGTGACCAGTGTTCTCGATGCTATCTGGGAAACCCACGGCCATGGCCAGTGGAAAGATAAAATTATGGTTAACGATCGCATTGCCGATAGTATCTTCCAACAGATCCAAACCCGTCCCGATGAATACTCGATCCTCGCTACCATGAACCTGAATGGCGATTATCTCTCCGATGCGGCAGCGGCGATCGTGGGTGGTTTAGGGATGGGACCCGGGGCGAATATTGGCGATACTTGCGCTATTTTTGAGGCAACCCACGGTACAGCCCCTAAACACGCCGGTTTAGACCGAATTAACCCCGGTTCGGTGATTCTTTCTGGGGTGATGATGTTGGAATACATGGGATGGCAAGAAGCAGCCGATTTGATTAAAAAAGGCATCGCAGCAGCGATCGCTAATCGACAAGTTACCTACGATTTAGCGCGTCTGATGGAACCTCCCGTTAATCCTCCCCTGAAATGTTCCGAATTTGCCGATGCAATCATCTCCCATTTTGGGGATTAATTTTCCGGTTAGGGTAGCCTGAAAACTGCCCTATTTTTCGGAAAATCCCCAAAATAACCCCTGCCTCCGTTAATGCAGACGTTTTAAGCGTTCTTGGAGAATTTGGGCTTGTTTTTCGGACTCTGCTAAAGCTTGCTTCGTTTTTTGGATTAAAGCTTCTGGAGCTTTTTCGACAAAGCTAGGTTTATTCAAGCGATCGCTCAAACTCTTGATTTCCCCTTCCACTTTAGCTAAATTTTTCGCTAATTTCCCAGCCAATACCGATATATCAACCAATCCGGACAGGGGTATAAGGATTTCTACCGTAGCGACAACACCAGCGATCGCTTGATTGACTTCCTCGGTTAATTTTGCCGTCAAAATTAAGTTTTCGATCTTGGCCAAGTCTTTTAAGTACACTTGTCCGCGTTGCAGAATAGCTAATTCTTGACTGTTTTCTGTCTGTAAAATTGCTGTGATCGTTGCTCCCGGTTTAATCCCCGCTTCGGCCCGCAAATTACGCAACACCCGAATACTTTCAATTAATAACTCAAAAGTATTTTCTAAATCTAGATCGATCAGAGAACTATCAGCTATTGGATAGGTTTCTAAAGCTAAAACCTGCTGATTTTCTTGGGTTAAATTATGCCAAATTTCTTCGGTAATATGGGGCATAAAGGGATGTAATAATTTTAATGTCCCTGCCAAGATAAAAGCCAAAGTTTGCCGGGCTGTAGCACAGGAAACCGATTCTTTATCCTTCCATAAACGAGTTTTCACTAACTCGATATACCAATCACAGAAATCGCCCCAGATAAATTCGTATAGACCTTTTGCCGCTTCTCCCATGCCATAATTTTCTAGATAATCTCTAGTTTTTTGCACTGTTTGATGATAACGAGATAAAATCCAGCGATCAGCTAATTCTAAATTTTCTAAAACTGGTTCTCCCAATTCTTCTGGGGTTTTTCCCTCCAGATTCATCATGACAAAACGGGAAGCATTCCAAATTTTATTGGCAAAATTTCGGGCTGCTTCTACGGATTCCGATTCATCGGTTTTACGGTTGTATTGCAGACTGATATCCTGTCCTGCTCCTGCCACTTCTCGGATTAAGGTATATCGTAAAGCATCGGTTCCATATTTATCAATTAAAATTAGGGGATCGATGCCGTTATTGGCAGATTTAGACATCTTTTTGCCGTTTTCATCCCTAACTAAACCGTGAATATAGACATCTTTAAAGGGCATTTGTCGCGTAAAATACCCTGCCATCATCGTCATTCTTGCCACCCAGAAGAAGATAATATCAAAACCAGTGACGAGGGTTGTGGTGGGGTAATAGGTGTCTAGATCAAGGGTTTTTTCTGGCCATCCCATAGTCGAAAATGGCCACAATCCCGAGGAAAACCAAGTATCTAAAACATCAGGGTCTTGTTGAATAATTATATCCTCTCCATACTCTTGTTTGGCCTTAGCTAAAGCGGAGGTTTCATCTGGGGCAACGACGAAGGGAGTATGGTTAGTAATTTCGTTATTAGTTTCACTGATAATATACCAAGCGGGAATTTGATGACCCCACCACAGTTGTCGAGAAATACACCAATCTTTTAGTTTAACTAACCAATCACGATAAACTTTTGTCCATCTTTCTGGCACAAAACGGGGCGAGTTTTCCTGATCTAAACAGGTTAAAGCTTTTGTGGCTAAAGGTTCAATTTTAACGAACCATTGGGTCGATAAAAGGGGTTCCACGGGAACTTTACCTCGATCGCTATAGGGGACACTATGGCGATAGGCTTCAATCTTAACTAAAAAGCCGTCTTCATCGAGTTTTTTAACAACATTTTTGCGGGCAACAAAACGATCTTGACCTGCGAATATTCCGGCATTTTCGTTTAAACTGCCGTCTAAATTCATGATATTAATAAAGGCTAAATTATGGCGTTTACCCATCTCAAAATCCTTGGGATCGTGGGCCGGCGTAACTTTGACGCAACCGGTACCGAATTGGGGATCCACTAATTCATCGGCAATAATCGGGATTTCTCGCCCCATTATCGGTAAAGTGACGGTTTTGCCGATTAAATGGCGATAACGGGGGTCTTGCGGGTTGACAGCGACACCAGTATCACCGAGCATGGTTTCGGGCCTTGTGGTGGCTACTTGAAGATAACCGCTACTATCGCTAAGAGGATAGCGAAAATACCAGAGATTTCCCTCAATATCCTTGTTTTCCACCTCTAAATCGGAAACGGCCGACCGGGATTCGGGACACCAGTTAACTAAGTATTGACCGCGATAGATTAATCCGTCCTCATAGAGTTTGATAAAAGCAGTACGGACAGCATGGGAGAGTCCCTCATCCATGGTGAAACGTTCCCGCGTCCAATCGACGGATACCCCCAAGCGTCGCAGTTGATTAACAATGGTACTACCAGACTCCTCTTTCCATTGCCAAGCGCGTTCGAGGAATTTTTCCCTTCCTAGTTGATAACGGTCGGTTTTTTCGGCTTTTAATTGGCGATCGAGTATAGCCTGTACTGCAATACTAGCGTGATCTGTACCGGGCAGCCAGAGGGTATTTTTGCCGGTCATGCGTTTGTAGCGAACAAGTGTATCAATTAGGGAACTCTCGAAAGCGTGACCCATGTGGAGACTACCGGTAACATTGGGAGGGGGGATGACTATACAGTAGGTTTCGCCGCCTTTTTCGGGGTTTGCTGTAAATATTTCTTGATTTTCCCAATATTGCTGCCATTTCGTTTCTGTGATCTTGGGATCGTATTGCTTCGATAGTTCCGAGGTCATGATGGGGGGATTCTACAATTCTTAGTTCTTTGTCAATTGTCCCACATTTGGGAGAGATCAAATTCCTGTTTAGTTGCTGGCTAAAAAATTTTAAGAGTCCTATTAAGATAGCTGTTATCTTTTACTTGGGTAAAAATAGCTAATTTCTGGTAACTTTTTTGCATCTCACCAGTATAATAATTGCTATAATCAATTGAGGGAGTCGATCAATAAGTGGGTAGGTATTAAAAACTTTCAGATGCCCCCCTACTAGGGGTAGGGTTGATTCATGAATCAACCCTACTTAATAAGGGGGAGATCGGCAGCCCCCTTATCAAGGGGGGTAGGGGGGATCGAACCTAAAATCCATTTTTAATTTAATTATAACCAGCTACTTAAATTATGACCATAGCAACAGATAAAAGTACCTATAGCTTTGCCGAATATTTACAACTAGAGGAAACGGCAGCCTATAAAAATGAGTATCAAGATGGGGAAATCATACCGATGACAGGAGGCACTACCGATCATAATAAAATTGCTCTCAATTTTGCCGCTTATTTAAAATTTGCCCTCAAAGGACAGAAATATAATATTTTTATCGGTGATGTTAAAGTATGGATAGCGCAATATCGTCAGGCAACCTATCCCGATGTGATGCTAATTGAGGGAGAACCGATTTATTATGAAACTGGCAAGACAACTGTTACCAATCCCAGATTAATAGTAGAAGTCCTCTCAAAATCAACTCAAAATTATGACCAGGGCGATAAATTTCTCTATTATCGTTCGCTGCCGGAATTTCAAGAATATATTCTGATCAGTCAAAGTCGTCCCTATGTCATGCAGTATAACAAAACTGAAGAAAATAAATGGTTATTAACGGAATACGAGGGCGAAAATGCCAGTTTATCTTTAACTTCTGTCAATTTTGCTCTCAGTTTTCAGGAAATTTACGAAGGAGTTACTTTTAATATAATCAATGATTAAACCAGTTGTTTAAACCAGCTTAAGTTAACCAAAGAATCAATCAATTATGACCATAGCCACAGATAAAAGTACCTATAGCTTTGCCGAATATTTACAACTAGAGGAAACGGCAGCCTATAAACATGAGTATCAAGACGGGGAAATCGTACCGATGACAGGAGGCACTACCGATCATAATAAAATTGCTCTCAATTTTGCCGCTTATTTAAAATTTGCCCTCAAAGGACAGAAATATAATATTTTTATCGGTGATGTGAAATTATGGATAGTGCAATATCGTCAGGCAACCTATCCCGATGTGATGTTAATTGAGGGTGAACCGATTTATTATGAAACTGGTAAGACAACTGTTACCAATCCCAGATTAATAGTAGAAGTCCTCTCAAAATCAACTCAAAATTATGACCAGGGCGATAAATTTCTTTATTATCGTTCGCTGCCAGAATTGCAAGAATATATTCTCATTAGTCAAAGTCGTCCCTATATCATGCAGTATAACAAAACTGAGGAAAATAAATGGTTATTAACGGAATACGAGGGCGAAAATGCCAGTTTATCTTTAACTTCTGTCAATTTTGCTCTCAGTTTTCAGGAAATTTACGAAGGAGTTACTTTTAATATAATCAATGATTAAAACAGTTGTTTTAATCAGCTTAAGTTAACCAAAGAATCAATCAATTATGACCATAGCAACAGATAAAAGTACCTATAGCTTTGCCGAATATTTACAACTAGAGGAAACGGCAGCCTATAAACATGAGTATCAAGACGGGGAAATCGTACCGATGACAGGAGGCACTACCGATCATAATAAAATTGCTCTCAATTTTGCCGCTTATTTAAAATTTGCCCTCAAAGGACAGAAATATAATATTTTTATCGGTGATGTGAAATTATGGATAGTGCAATATCGTCAGGCAACCTATCCCGATGTGATGTTAATTGAGGGTGAACCGATTTATTATGAAACTGGTAAGACAACTGTTACCAATCCCAGATTAATAGTAGAAGTCCTCTCAAAATCAACTCAAAATTATGACCAGGGCGATAAATTTCTCTATTATCGTTCGCTGCCGGAATTTCAAGAATATATTCTGATCAGTCAAAGTCGTCCCTATATCATGCAGTATAACAAAACTGAAGAAAATAAATGGTTATTAACGGAATATGAGGGTGAAAATGCCAGTTTATCTTTAACTTCTGTCAATTTTGCTCTCAGTTTTCAGGAAATTTACGAAGGAGTTACTTTTAATATAATTAATAAACCTCTTGCATAATTAATTTTTCAGGGTTCAAAAACGGCAAAAATAAGGATTAAATAGCATAAAGTCTGTAAATAGACCATTTAACTGATTATTATTCATTCTTAATTCTCCTGACTCCTGACTACTGGCTACTGACTCCTAACCCCACCAACAAACTTTTTGCCGCAAACCCTATTTAACGATTTGCCTTGAATTTTCGTTTTTTTGCCGGTATTCTCGCCAAGGAGTCGAGAAATCTATCTCTACAGACCCAATTTCGCCGCTAAAGCGATCGCTACCGGGAAAATGCGATGTTCTTGCACTTGAATGCGTTCGTGGAGACTGTCCGGGGTATCATCGGGGAGAATGGGAACCACTGCTTGCATTAAAATCGGTCCACTATCCACCTCCGCGCGAGCGATATGCACAGTACATCCGGTCACTTTTACCCCTGCCGCTAAAGCTTGTTCCACGGCACGCACACCTTTAAAACTGGGTAGTAAACTAGGATGGATATTGATCACGCGATCGGGAAAAGCATCTAGTAAAACCGGGGTGACAATTCGCATCCAGCCCGCCATAATTACCCATTTTACGCCGTATTCTTGGAAAGTTTCGACTATTGCCCGATCGAGTTCTTCTCTGGGTTTAAATTGACGATGATCGAGGAAAACCGCAGGGATATTGTAGTGATCGGCTTTTTCTTTTACCTTGGCATCGGGATTATTGTAGATGAGGACGGGAATCCGGGCATTAAGTTGTTTTTTAGCGATCGCTGCCGCCAAAACAGCAAAATTGGAACCACTACCAGAAGCCATCACTCCTAAAGAGAGGGTTTCCTCTAGGGGAATATTGGCCAAACTAAGATCGGGAGAAATTAAACTTGGGGAAATTGTCATCATATTTTATAACCGAGTTCGAGTGCATTGCAAAAGCTATTGAGGCGATTCAGCAAAGCATTATAGTAAGAATAAGCATCATCCCGTTCCTCTTGGAGATAGGCATACAAGGTTAGCTCAGGCTCTGAAGCTAGGTGATTTTTAGGGATATCGAAACCGACTTCCGTTAGGCGCGTCGATGCGATCGCAACTAGCAGCGCCCCAATGGTATTGGACTCACCATTGTGAAGATCTCTCAGTCCGGGTAAGATGATATCGGCCCCTGGCAACTCATTGAGATTCTTGACATCCTCGCCGCCGTAAAACGGACGGCGATTCCCAAACCTCACGATTTGGGTTTCTGCTTCTTTCCCGAAGGATTTTTCGCACCTGCCTTAACAGATTTACTCTGTTCT
>NZ_JACJQV010000162.1 GCF_014696875.1 Microcystis wesenbergii FACHB-1317
CCTGTTTATGCCTTAAGTCCTTCCCTATATGAGTTTCAGCTACTTTTGGGCGTAGGCACTCTCATCGAATTTTATTTTAAGTTAATTATTTGCATAACAATTCCCGAAGAGCCTCTTTTGAGATTCTCTCTGGTACTTCCTTGTTTACAGCAACTATGCAACCACCAACGGCTGCTACGAATCTGGAAATTATACAGCACTTGGAGAAAAATCCCAAAATTATGGATGACTATCTAAAACGCTGTTTACAATTGCGAGAAACTCTAATTAATTTAGGTTTTCACCTCAATGATGTACCTTCTTACATTACCTCAATTATTATTGGTCAAGATGAAGTAGCTGAACAGGTACGACGAGACTTACTGGACATGGGGTATTGTATCCCTATATTCCGTTATCCTGCTGTTGAGCGTGGCAAGGCTTTAATTCGCTTGATGATCAACAATAAGCATACTGATGAGGATATTAATCTTTTTGTTGAAGCTCTCAAAAAAACCCGAGAGCACTATCAATTTTAAAGCCGACAATATCCAACTTCTGTCAATTAAGTTCCCATCACAAAACTAGAAAAAATGGGTAACTTACCCGATTCACAAAACCAAAAGGAGAAAAATGATGATTGCCAATACTTTACAAGCAGAAAAATGCTCAACTCTTAACGCCACTGTCAACTCTTATAATGAATGGGATCCTTTAGAAGAGGTAATCGTTGGAAGTTTAGATAATGCGGTGTTTCCCCCGAATCATCTTAGTGTTCACGCCACAATTCCTCAAAGTTTATCAAAAATATTGATGTGGTTTGGTAGCCGACGTTATCCAAAATTTTTAATAGAAGAAGCGAGTAAGGATTTAGAACATTTCATCCATATTTTAGAATCTGAAGGAGTTACCGTCCGTCGTCCCGATGTTATGGATTTTAGCGTGACCTACAAAACTCCCGATTGGAAATCAAAAGGGTTATGTACTGCCTGTCCGCGAGATGGTTTGTTAGTATTGGGAGACGAAATTATTGAAACCCCGATGGCATGGCGTTCTCGATATTTTGAACTCCACGCTTACCAAACATTATTAATTGAATATTTTCAAAAAGGTGCACGATGGACTGCCGCACCTAAACCCAAGTTAACCGATCGACTCTATGATCGCAACTATCAGATACCTCAAGAAGGGGAACCGATTCGCTACGTAATCACGGAATGCGAACCTGTCTTTGATGCGGCGGATTTTATTCGCTGTGGTAAGGACATTTTTGTTACGAGAAGTAACGTGACAAATGAGATGGGAATTCAATGGCTAGAACGCCATGTTGGGGATAAATTTAATATTCATAGAGTCGAAAGTAAATGCCGACAACCAATGCACATTGATTCTAGTTTCATGCCTCTGGCTCCTGGAAAGTTATTAGTGAACCCAGATTATATTGATGTGGCTAAAATCCCAGACATTTTTAAATCTTGGGATATTCTCATTGCTCCTAAACCCGATATTATCACAGGAGGTTTTTTCAATGCCAATGCTAGTATGTGTAGTTTATGGATTAGCATGAATGTATTAATGCTTGATGAGAAAAGGGTAATCATTGAAAAACATCAAGAAACGATGATTCGATTTCTCAAAGATCATGGATTTGAGCCAATTCCCTGCCCTTTCATGAATTACGCGCCTTTCGGTGGCTCTTTCCACTGCGCTACCTTGGATATCCGTCGTCGAGGGACGCTACAATCCTATTTCTAGTCTTAATCCAATGCTTACCTTGACCATTTTGTGGCTGGCTTTTATTGATAGCATCAATCCCACCCCTATTGCCATCGCTATCCTGATATTTTTGTATCGGGGGACTCGGGGAGTTTGGGCTTACGTCTATGGTATTTTCTTGACTACTTTGGTTCAATCATTCGTTTTTTACTTCGGATTAAGTGAACTGCAAGAGATAATATCGAGACAACACCTATCTTCTGTTAACTGGGGCTGGCTGTTAATTCTTGTTGGAGTGGTGGTCAGTGCTTATGGATTATATCGCTGGTGTCATAGAAAGGAAATTCCGAATCTAAGGAGGTGGGACTCTCTCCCCCCCTTAGATTACGCAAATCGACTCAAATTCTTAGCTTTTGGTAGCGCGACAACCCTCGCGGAGACACCGGGAGCGTTCCTAATGATTCTGGCTATTATTGAAATCAGAAAACTAGCAACTCCTTTCGTGTTTTTACCATTTTACTTAGGTCTTTATGCTACGATTTATACCTTGCCTATTGTTCTTTTAAATTTGGCTGGAATCTGGCATAAAAAGCCTTTAGAAACATGGCTATCTAGACATTTTAAGTTGCTTTACCTCATTCTGAATATCACTATTAGTTTATCTTTAATCGCTTTTGGTGTATTTTTTCTTGCTATGGGAGTGAAACAATTAAGATGACTTCTCTTTCTTCATTTGAGAATTCGAGATCTCAAATCAAAGGGGCGGTGTTTATTTCCGCCAGTTCGTCGGGAGTTGGTAGGGTCTGTGCAAAAATTCTTGCAGAAAAAGGGTTTTGGGTTTTTACCGGACTAAGAAATTTAGATCAAGCCCGATCACTGCAACAAGAAACGGGGGGGAATACAACCCCGATCCTGCTTGATGTTACGAAAGAAGATAGCATTATCTCGGCCGCTACTCAGGTGGCAGAAGTATTAAGCAAAAAAAATCTGAAATTGTTGGGCATTATTAACAATGCCTGTCACGAGTTTCACGGGCCTTTAGAACTCCTGCCCATCGAGTTCGCCCGTCAAGAAATGGAGGTGAGCTATTTAGGCTATTTGTCAGTTATCAAAGCTTTTTTACCACTTCTGCGGCAGTCGCGAGGACGGATCGTGAATTTTAGTTCTATCAATGGACTAATCGTATTTCCGAGTGTTGGCACAGGGTGCGCCGCAAAATATGCTGTCGAGGCGATGTCGGATGCTTTTCGTATGGAATTAGCCCCTTGGGGAATCAAAGTATCGATCATCGAACCAGGAGCGATCGCCACCCCTTTGTGGCAAAAAACCCAAGAGGCTTTTGAAGAGTTACCGAAATATGTATCGATGGAAACTCTTCAGTTATACTATCCATCTTGGTCGGAAGCTTTAAAAAAGTCGAGATCGGAAACCAATTTATTTTACAAAATTGCCACATCACCAGAACAAGTTGTACCCTCCATTCTGCACGCGTTAACTAGCAGGAACCCCAAAATTCGCTATCGGATCGGTCTTGATGCTAAAGCTCTGGCTTTGATAAACTGGTTGTTGCCAAATTGGTTATTTGATTTTATGGCTAGGAGGGTTTTTCTCTATCGGTAGTTCTTACTGAAAAAGGATACAGATTGTCTTTTGTCCATACTAACCCCGTGTGCAACTATATTGGCTCTTCTCGACTTTGTGTGATAATTTTTGCTTATGGAATCGTGAAATGCTTACTGGGCAAGACTTTTAGGACTATTTTGCGGATATTCTATCAGTATAGACCTCGTTTCCACACAGAAACCAGAAGAGCCCTATATTTTTAGTCTTGATTTACAAGGCTCTCAGAAATCAGCAGAGATCAAGTATCCTCTGCAACCCTGATTCTGTCGTTTTTAGTTGCACATCGCGTCATACTATAAAAACATGATTGCCGCTTATATAAAACAAAAACAACTCTCAAGAAATAGCGATGAAACCTAATTCATTATCCAAGCATTTTCATCAGGGTAAGCTCATCTAATTTGGTATAAATTGTACTTGACAAAGATTTCTGAATAGGGTAATCAAATCGCCATAGCACCGTCCCGCACTGCCAGTACCCAGACTTAGCCGCTGCTACCTCTGTAT
>NZ_JACJQV010000163.1 GCF_014696875.1 Microcystis wesenbergii FACHB-1317
GATGTAATAGTAGCCGTAGTTGTAGGTTTCGTTGTAGTTGTAGTAACCGTATTCGTCGGTGTACTTGTACTGTCCACTATAGTAGCCTAGAGAATTGTCCCCATAACCATAACCTTGATAGAAGTCTCCGTTGCCGTAGTAGTAGGTGTAGCTGAAGTAGATGTCGTTGTTGCCACCACCGGTATCAGCCGAGTAGTAGTTATCGAAGTAGGAGTCACTGTTACTATAGGAGGAGTTGTAGGCATAGCCATATTCCGACCCTAATCCTGAATAACCTCCATAGGAGTATATGTTATAGGTGGTTGAGTAACTGGGCGAACCGACTCCATCATAGTCCCCACCGCCATCATAGTAGCTGCTGACGTAGATGTTGGTGTTACTGCCACTATAACCGAGGTCATAACCATAGTTATAGACGGAATTGATGTAATAGTAGCCGTAGTTGTAGGTTTCGTTGTAGTTGTAGTAACCGTATTCGTCGGTGTACTTGTACTGTCCACTATAGTAGCCTAGGGAACTGTCTCCATAACCGTAACCCGTATAGGAGTCCCCGTTGCCGTAGTTGTAGGTGTAGCTGAAGTAGATGTCGTTACCAGCCATATATTAAATCCTCACCAGATAATGAGAAAAGAAAGTTATCAAACAAGAGATGCCGAGCGTTTTTTTCTACTAGCCAGACGCTCCGAATCTCAGAGGGGACAGAGGACTATTTAGGGTTTGAATTAGGTTAGGGACAATTTTCCTCACCCCTCGTCCTATCCTACACCAAATATTAAATGGTAGTCTTTAAGATTTATGAAGGTTATGCTGAAAAAGCTGGAAATGCCTATAGGAAAAAGGTTTCGACTCAATAAAGTCTAGAAGAAAGGCACAAAAAAGGGTAACTGCCGAGGCTGACGGGGTGACAAGCAGATTGAAAGTGAGACAATAGACTTCAACCTCGTTGTCACCCCTTCGGCCAGTTTAGTTATTCGGGTGACGAAACCCCATCTGGTTTATCAAAAATTCCAGCTAAAAAATCCTCTCTTGGTCGGCAAAAAAGCAAAAAGTGAATATTTTTTACTGATGAGGGATCAAGAACAGCAAACAGAAGTTAAAATTAATCTCAGTCCCGAAAATTATCGGCAATTTCTAGAAACCATGACCGAGGATCAATAATGTGGCAGGGAAACCTAGAGCTAATTTACACGCAAAAAAATCTCGCAACCCAGATTAATCACCTCTATGCTACCGCCCCTTTAAAAGTACAAAGACCTTTTTATCCCGAAGGAAAAAATCTTTGTCATACGGTGATTTTACACACGGCGGGGGGAATAGTTGGGGGTGATGTTCTTCAACAAAAAATTCATCTCCAAGCCGCTACTAATGCCCTGATTACCACTGCTTCTGCCGGAAAAGTTTACCAGAGTAATGGTCAGATGGCACAGCAATTAATCGAGATTAAAATCGATGACAATGCCAGTTTAGAATGGCTACCCCAAGAAACAATTATCTTTAATGGGGCGGTATTTCGCCAACATTTACGAGTGGATTTAGGGGAAAATAGCAGTTGGTTGGGATGGGAAATTACCCGTTTTGGTCGCAGTGCGCGAGGCGAGAAATTTTTAGCGGGAGAATGGCATTCTAATTGGGAAATTTGGCGATCTGGACAACCTTTATGGCTCGATCGATCCTTCCTGTTGGGTGGTAAAATGATCGAGGGATTTTCCGGTTTAAATGATAGCGCCCTGATCGGTACTTTAGTTTATATCGGTCAACCGGTGGGCAGAAATTTAATCGAGAAAGTGAGAGATTTTTCCCTAGAAGGAGAGATGGGAGTTACTAGCACTTTAGGAGATGGTCTTTTATGTCGTTATCGGGGTAATTCTAGCGGTGAAGTGCGACAATGGTTTCAGCAGGTTTGGCAAATTTTAAGGCGAGAAATGAGCGATCGAGAGGCAATTATTCCGCGAGTTTGGTTATCGTGGTAAAGGCATTCAAGTGACTTTTTTCAAGTCACTTGAATGCCTGTATCGGTGATTGGAGCTATCCAAAATTGTAGATCGGGAGCGACGAGAATTTCCCGGGCCTCTTTAACGATAGTTTCCGCCACTTCCTGAGATGAACAGAGAGTAAAAACCGTCGGGCCAGAGCCTGACATCATCGTTCCCAAGCCGCCTAAATCCCCTAGAACCTGTCTTAACTCGGCTACGAGGGGAAATTCGGGTAAAACCACCTTTTCGAGGTCATTATGGATAAATTTGCCGATAGCGGCCGGTTTTTTCTGGGCGATCGCTTGTACCAAAGCCCCAGAACTCACCTGCTGACGACGGTGATGGAATTCCTCTGGAGAAGACAGATAGGTATCCTGAAATTTTTGCCGATAGCTTTGGTAGGCCCAGGGTGTAGAAACGGATAAATGATCGTATTTAGCTAAAATCACCCATAATCCAGTCAGAGGAGCGATAGGATCGAGAATTTCTCCCCTTCCCGTACAGATAACCGTTCCTCCTGTCACACAAAAGGAAGTATCGGATCCCAATCTTGCCGCTAAAGTTTCTAATTCCGGACGGGTTAAGCCTAATTCCCAGATTAAATCGATGCCGACTAACACCGCCGCTGCGTTGGTGGAACCCCCCGCTAAACCGGCAGCCACGGGAATATATTTCTCGATGGTGATATCGATGCCGCCGTAATTGGCAAAGACGCGGGGGAATTCCTTCGCCATCAAAGTGGCAGCCCGATGGGCGAGATTACTGCTATCTTGGGGGACGAGGGGATGAGAGCAAAAGAGGCGGAATTCCTGCAATCCGTTCGGCCGGAGCGTGATGCGATCGCATAATGCCACCGTCTGCATCACCATGACTAACTCGTGGAAACCATCAGGGCGATCGCCAACGATTTCTAGATATAAATTAATTTTAGCGGGGGCTAGAAGGGTATAACTGTGCATTTGTCAAGAAAAAAAATCTAAAATTTTGGCAATTGATCTAATTTTTCCGCCAAGTCAATCCATTGCGATAAACTGAGATCTTCGGCGCGAGCGAGGGGATTAATCTCTAATTGTGTCAGGATTTGGCTTAATCGATCGCTATCCAGACAATTTTTTAGATTATTGCGTAACATTTTGCGCCGGTTGGCAAAACCCCAGCTAATTAAAGTGGACAAAAAGGCTGGATTACTGACATTATTCGGCAAAACACGGGGTAAAAGCTGAATTACCGCCGAATCCACCTGGGGAGGTGGGGAAAAGGCCCGCCGGGGGACATCACAAATCCATTGACAATCGGCAAGGTATTGAATGCGGACGCTGAGAGCGCTGTAAGCTTTGGTGGAGGGGACAGCGACTAATCTTTCGGCGACTTCTTTCTGGACTAAGAGGGTAATACTCTGGTAAGGGGGGGTGAAGGGATGGGCGATCGAACCGAGCAGCTTTTCGAGAATCGGACCGGTGATATTATAGGGGATATTAGCCACTACCTTATTAACTGGCGGCAGTTGCTCGGGTTTAAGGCTAAGAAAGTCGCCAGGTATGAGATGAAAGTTATCTTGTTGGCCAAATTTTTTATTTAAAATTGTCCATAGATCTCGATCGATTTCTACAGCGACAACCAATTGAGCGCCATCGAGAAGACGACGGGTTAAAATGCCTGTACCCGGGCCGATTTCTAATACCCGATCCTCTGATTGTAAATTAGCGGCTCCGATGATGCGATCGAGTATCGATTCATCTTTTAACCAATGTTGTCCAAAACGTTTACGCGGTTGAATTTTCATACCTCTATTTTAAAATCAGAGGGTTGTCCTCGACAATAACACCCCTGAAAATATGGGCAATGCGATCGATAACCGCATCAATTATCATAGAGCCTAGGCAAAGATAGCAAAAAAATTAGAGACAATGTCAGATTTGAACGATGTTTTCGCAATTGTAGCCGGAGCGGTTCCGGGGGCGTTATCTCGTTATCATATTACCGAATGGACAAAAGCAAAATTCGGCTTGCGCTTTCCATCTGGAACCTTTATTATTAATTTAACTGGCTGTCTAGCTATCGGCTTTTTTGGGGCTATTTTACCCAGTTTTCCCTTTTATTCCCACCAACTAGATTTAATGGTTAGAACGGGATTTTTAGGAGCTTATACCACCTTTTCTACCTATAGTTTAGATATCCTGCTCCTCTGGCGCAATCAACAAAATTTTCTCAGTCTTTTTTTTGCCGTTGCTAGTATCATTTTCGGATTGATTGCCGTGAGAATTGGGGCAGCTATTGCCCAATTTTTTCTAGGTTAAGTAGGTAGGCGTTAAAAACTATCAGATGCCCCCCTTATTAAGGGGGGATTAAGGGGGGATCGAACCTAAAATCCATTTTAAATTTAATTATAACCAGCTACTTAATTCTCCAATTTATTGACTATTGAAGGGCAGGAGAGACAGCATGAATTTTTTCAGGGGACGTTATAGTTTATTCGTGGCGATTGGGGCTATTTTTGGGGCTTTGAGTCGTTTTTATATCGGAGAATTAATTACAAGTATCTTCGGTCAAGAATGGGGATTTTTAGGAACATTTTTTGTCAATATTTCTGGTTGTTTAATTATTGCCTATATTTTTACTATGGTTAAGGAAAATATCCGTATAATTGCCCCAGAATTAGGATTGATGATTGCCACGGGTTTTTGTGGTTCCTATACAACTTTTTCTACCTATAGTTTAGAGGTTAACAAGTTTTTAGAGCGGGGAAACGTGACTTTCGGCTTAATTTACTGGTTGGGCAGTGTTCTTGGGGGGATGATGGCGCTTAAAATTGGAGTTACTTTAGCAAGAACAGGTTTTCCTAGATGAGTTATTAAATAGATTTTGCGTCTGATCCCCCCT
The DNA here is from genome assembly GCF_014696875.1 of Microcystis wesenbergii FACHB-1317. GTDB lineage: Bacteria > Cyanobacteriota > Cyanobacteriia > Cyanobacteriales > Microcystaceae > Microcystis > Microcystis wesenbergii_A. Next base: position 4,854 of record NZ_JACJQV010000163.1, read on the forward strand.
GCCCCTAGGGTTGATTCATAGTAGGGTTGATTCATGAATCAACCCTACTACCTTGATAAGGGGGGTGTCTGACAACTTTTAACACCTAACTACTTAAGCATCTCAGCACAATTGAGAGCATCTTTTTCCTCTCCCACGCATTCCTAGCAAGTAATGTCTCCATTGGTTTGAAACCAACTGCCTTCGAGGAATCGTAGTACATGGACTGTTTTGACATTTTCACGCCCTCAAGGGGTATAGAGGGGGATTTTCCCAAGATTATCGCCCCGATAAAACCCTTTCCACCCGTCACAAAATCACCCATTGTTCAAACTTTACCCTGTTTTCACTTCCTATCGGTAACTGAAATTTAATCACCTTAACTTTATTATTACTATACCTTAAATCTTAGTCAAGATTTAAGCTTTTTTTGATAAAATTTGAGTACAGATTATTTTAGACTAAGAGCAGTCAATTTTTAGTAAAAACACTCCCATGAATCCATCTCCAGAGTCAACTTTTGTTTGTCCGATTATCATCGAAGACGACAGAACAGGATTAGACACAGAAACTATCCGACGGGCTTTAAGGGATAATTTACTCTATATTCAAGGTAAATTACCGGAATTAGCCAGCAAAAACGATCTTTACATGGCCTTAGCTTATACCATCCGCGATCGTTTATTGCAGCGTTGGTTAACCACCCAACAAACCTATCTAAAAAAAGATGTCAGAACCGTTTGTTATCTCTCGGCCGAATTTTTAGTCGGTCCCCATTTGGCCAATAATTTAATCAATCTCGGTATCTACGAACAGGTGGAGAAAGCTGTCAGCGAATCGGGATTAAAACTAGAAGAATTAATTGCCCAGGAAGAAGAACCGGGGTTAGGAAATGGTGGTTTAGGTCGTTTAGCTGCCTGTTATCTAGATTCCCTTTCTACCCTAGAAATTCCGGCTATTGGTTACGGTATTCGCTACGAATTTGGTATCTTTGATCAAGAAATTCACGACGGTTGGCAGGTGGAAATAACCGATAAGTGGTTACAGTATGGAAATCCCTGGGAAATTGCCCGACCAGAAGCGGGAGTAGAGGTAAAATTTGGCGGTTATACCGAATCCTATACCGACGAAAATGGTAATTATCGCAGTCGTTGGATTCCCGATTATGTAGTCAAAGGAATTCCCTACGATACCCCAATTCTCGGCTATCGAGTGAACACCGCTAATACCATGCGTCTATGGAAATCAGAAGCTTGTGAATCTTTTGATTTTGGTCGCTTTAATCGTGGCGATTATTATGGTGCGGTGGATAATAAAGTTCACTCGGAAAATATCAGTAAAGTTCTCTATCCTAACGATGAACCAATTCAAGGCAAAGAACTACGTTTAGAACAGCAATATTTCTTTGTTTCCTGTTCTCTACAGGATCTAATTCGTATTCACTTATATGAGAACCCCAGTCTCGATAATTTTCATCAAAAATGGTCAGTACAATTGAATGATACTCACCCTTCCGTCGGGGTAGCCGAGTTAATGCGCTTGTTAATTGACGTGCATCATTTCGATTGGGATAAAGCTTGGTTTATTACTCAAAATACCTTCGCCTATACCAATCATACTCTTTTGCCAGAAGCTTTAGAAAAATGGCCTTTGAGTATTTTTGGTCGTCTTTTGCCCCGATTAATGGAAATTATCTACGAAATTAACTATCGTTTCTTGGAGAAAATTCGCATTATTTATCCCCAGGATGACGGCAAAATGTCCCGTTTATCTATAATCGATGAAAGCGGCGAAAAATACGTCCGTATGGCTCACCTCGCCTGTGTGGGTTCCCAGGCAATTAATGGGGTGGCAGCCCTGCATACAGAATTACTAAAAAGAGATGTTCTGCGCGATTTCTATGAACTCTTTCCCGAAAAGTTTAGCAATAAAACCAATGGAGTTACTCCCCGTCGCTGGATAGTTTCTAGTAATCCCCGCTTAACTTTTGCCATTACCGAAAAAATCGGCGAAAATTGGATTAAACATCTGGAGGATTTACGCGGTTTAGAAAACTATGTGGATGATGGGGGATTTCGGGACTCTTGGCGACGAATTAAATACGATATTAAGGCAGATTTAGCCAATTATATCGATAAAAAAGTCGGCATTAAAGTTGATCCTAGTACCCTCTTTGATGTGCAGGTAAAACGCATTCACGAATATAAACGGCAACATCTCAACGTTTTACATATCGTCACTCTCTATCATCGCCTCAAAAATAATCCCAATCTTGATATTACCCCCCGTACCTTTATTTTTGGTGGTAAGGCAGCCCCGGGTTATTTTATGGCAAAATTAATCATTAAATTGATTAATTCTGTGGCAGAAGTGATTGATAATGATCCGACGATTGGAGGACGTTTAAAAGTGGTTTTCCTGCCCGATTATAATGTCACCTTCGGTCAACGGGTTTATCCAGCTGCCGACTTGTCCGAACAGATTTCCACCGCAGGGAAAGAAGCTTCGGGAACTGGTAATATGAAATTCTCCATGAATGGGGCCTTAACTATCGGCACTCTCGATGGGGCAAATATCGAAATTCGTGAAGAGGTGGGGGCGGAAAATTTCTTTCTTTTTGGCTTGACAACTGAGGAAGTTTATGCTAAGAAAGCCGCTGGTTATAATCCCCAAGAATACTATTACCATAACGAAGAATTGCGGGCAGTATTAGACCTCATTGGTTCGGGATTTTTTAGCCGGGGTGATAGTAGTTTATTCCGCCCGCTTGTGGATAATCTTATCTACAATGATCCCTATATGTTACTGGCCGATTATCAATCCTATATCGACTGTCAGGAAGGAGTCGGTCACGCTTATAAAGATCAAGAACATTGGAGTCGCTTAGCGATTCTTAATGTAGCCCGCATGGGAAAATTCTCTAGCGATCGATCGATTCGGGAATACTGCGAGGAAATCTGGCGGGTACAACCGGTAAAGATTGAATTACCCGATTATACTCAAGCTAATGCCGGTTTATCGGTAAATTAGAACCAATCTAGGCAGTGGGAGCCTGTTTTTATCCTACTGCCCACAGGATAACGAGTCATGGGCGACTCTAATCTAGATTTTTACGGGATTGACGGGGCTCGAACCCGCAACTTCCGCCGTGACAGGGCGGTGCTCTAACCAATTGAACTACAATCCCATTTTTGCGACAATTCTAATTGTAGCTTCATCATCAGGGTTATGTCAAGCACTTCTAGGAAAATTTTTTTGAGAGAGAGGGAATTATGAATTATGAATGATGAATTATGAAGTGGGGAGAGGAGGAATTATGAATTGGGGAGTGGGGGGAGACCACTGCGAGCCGTTGCGGGGGGAGAGGGGAGTGGGGAGAATAAATAAAAATAATCTCCGGCCTCCTGCCGACCGCCTGATCTCAACAAGCAATTTAAATTACGAACAGCTTATCAATCCTGAATTAAAGCCAAAAAATCCCCAATTAGGGACCGGACCCTCTTTACAATGGGATTGTAATTAAGCTTGTTGGGAGCCTGAGCTATGACTAACCCGAATTCGATCGAACAGCTATCGCAGGAATTACTCGATCTAGACCAAGTAGATGCCGATACCGGGGCAGATTTGCGGCAAAAAGCCCAAGAAATCCTCGCTGAAACCAGTATTGACCTGCCGATTCGAGAAGCGATCGCCGATAGTCTCAGTCAAGGCAATCAACTACTTACCCTCAAAACCGTCGGCAAGGAAGAAAGTTACTAGCACATTTGGGGTCAAAAGTCAAGATGAAAGAAAAAAATTTTTTTGTCTGGCTGGGGCGATTTTTGGCCTCTTTTGGGCTGTTATCGGGGATAAGTGGCTGTAATTCCCCTCTTTTGATCACTCCTCAAGTTCCCGTCGGTGGTTTAAATAGTTTTGCTCCCGATCAATTCCCCAGTTATAGTGCTGATGGTCGCTATTTAGCCTTCGCTTCCGATCGCTCCGGTCGTCGTAGTATATATTTATTCGATCTGCAAGAAAAGCGCCTAGTTAATCTTCCTAACCTAAATCGTGGCGATTCTAGCCAAGATCAGCCATCTCTGAATGCTGACGGTCGTTTAATTGCCTATATCTCCAGCGAACGCGGTAAAAGTGATGTCATGGTTTATGATCGTTCCCAGTCCCGTGCAACCCTGTTAACCGCTAACCTGCGAGGAAGCGTCCGCAATCCCACCATTAGCGGTGATGGTCGCCAAATTGCCTTTGAAACCAACCAAGACGGTCAATGGAATATTGCGATCGTTAACGGCCAATTTTAAACTTGTTCTACTCGGTCTTAATCGTTAAAACCTGCGGAGGAGTAGCATCTGGTGGATATAAGAAATTTACCTGTACTACACGCCAATCCCCCGGAGGAATAGTCAGACTCACTAAAGATTGCCCCTCTTGTCCGCGTCTTTGGACGAGATGGAAAAATCTGCTTTGTGCCTGTCCTTGGTCATCGCTATAATTGACGGCTACTGTTCCCCGAAAAAACACTTGTGGGGCAGCCGGATCGAGAAAACGCAAACCCGGCCCAATAACATTCTCTTTAATCGGTGTTTCTAGCGCAATAGTCACTGTTTTCGCCTCATCACTTCGATTAAATAGAGGTAAACTTAACCTATATTCCACACCGTAATTACCATGAGCTTGATAGGCCGTATCGGGATAGCGAACTAACATACTAGCACTTTGATTTTGTTCCGTTCCCAATTTGCCCCCGGGTAGGGTGCTAATCCCATAGGCTATAGATTGACCAGAATCAGGAATATTTAACCATAAAGAAGCTCGATCGACCAATCGGGCTGGCCAAGCTGAACCTTGGGACACCCCCGCTACCCGTCCATAAATTATCTGTCCTTGACTATGGGGAGGAGTGGGCGCTCGATCCCGCGGAGTCGATAAATTGCCTTTTTCTAGCAAATTTTGCCACTCTGTCAGATTTGGTGGTCTTTCCTGCCCATTTTCGTCTAAGGGTGCATAAAGAGCTAAACTAGCAGCGTAGAGAAGACCGTCACTTTCCAGACGGAGATAAGTGGACCTACCGTTTAAAGGGGGAGTCAAATCGCGCACGGGAATCGCCGCATTTAAGACCATAAAACTCTCCCCCGCCGGAATAATAATCCTATCGGGAAAAATATCCTGACGCTGCCCCATTAAAATATCCCCCATTACCCGACTTCCTGGACCTGCAAAAACTGTCCCCTGATTATTTTCCACTTGTGCGGGTAAATCGATAAAAGCTGCATCCGGTTGACTCAAATAACTAGCTCCTTGCAGAATTTTAACGGTCACGGGATTAGAACTAGGATTGTGGAGTAATATACCCAGATAAAGGCTGCGTAAATTATCGGGAAAACTCCCCCTCGCTATATGGTGGGCAAAAATATCAAAGCGTCCCTGAAAAGCATAATTTAAATGGGCCGAGGGGAAACTTTTCTCTTGGGGGGGAAAAGTCGAAAGCAAAATCCCTTCTCCTAGCAATAATTCGGGACTATTACTATTAAAAACGGGAACTTGATCTAGTTGATTCGGTAAAGGACGCAGCTGCGCCGGTCGAATTATTTCTACACTAGGGGGAGTTTGGGCAATGGGTAGTAAAAAAGGTAACATCACACAAATTACCATCTCAAGATAATTATTTTTTGATCATAGCATTACTGGCTCGCTCCATTTAGATAGTATTCTGTTTGTCCATATCTAGAGGATTGGTTAATATTTCTTTGGGGTGTTAGCCGACCTTTTTAGTTAAGTAGTTGGTTATATAGCAATTCTTGGAGCTATGAGGTACAATGGAAAGCAAATAGACAAATAATAGAACTTACCAGCTTCCTATGAGACCCTATTCCGTAGATTTTCGCCAAAAAATTATCGATGTCTGGAAGAAAGAAAAAATTTCCATTCGAGG
>NZ_JACJQV010000164.1 GCF_014696875.1 Microcystis wesenbergii FACHB-1317
GCTGGCTTAGGAAGTGGCTCTGAATTTGCCAATTTGTTGACTGTTCCTACCCTGATAGCGGCTGATTTCACACTGATAAATTAACCTAGCCACACTCCAGAAAACGGGTTTCTTCGAGAAACCCGTTTTCTGGACTTTAAGACAAAAAAACGTTTCACCAGCGCGGAATAGCTGGTAAATATCCTCAAGGGTGACAGGTTCGCCCATGGACTGACATCGGAAACACAACACTGCTAATCATTTTAGCGATTCGGTCGAGAAAACCGAGGAGAGCGAGAGAGCAAAAACGGGATAAATATTAAGAATTATGTAAAAAGCTTGACAAATAGGCAAAAGTGCAGGTAGCACAACCGAGGACTAAGCTAACTTGTGGATAGGATGCACAATCAGTATTCAGGTATTGATTCGGTAGGGCCGGCACTCCAATTAATAGCCTTAACCATAGAGAAAAGGTTATATAAATCTAACTAATCATTTACTTGAGTAATTGGTATTTTACAAATCGCTGAAAGCAAGTCACCATAGGAATTAAGCAAATGCAGTTCCGAATCAAATCCTGTGGGAGATAGAAATTATGGTTGCTTTAATCACCCCAAAACCCGCTAAAACCAGCCGTTTAACCACACAAATCCAAGAAATCGCCGAAAATACTTTTACCTTGCGCTGTTTGGATTGGGATCGCGATCGTTTTGATATCGAATTTGGTTTAGAAAACGGTACGACTTATAACTCTTTTGTTATTCAAGGGGAAAAAACCGCCCTAATTGATACATCTCACCGCAAATTCGATCGCCTTTATCTGGAGGAATTAACTAAACTAATCAACATCAATCATCTTGATTATTTAATTATCAGTCACACCGAACCCGACCACAGTGGTTTAGTCAAAGAGGTTTTGGAATTAGTCCCAGAAGTTACCGTGGTGGGGGCAAAAGTTGCCATGCAATTCCTGGAAAACATGGTACACAGACCCTTTAAACAGTTAATCGTTAAAAGTGGTGATACTTTAGATTTAGGTAATGGCCATGTCTTAGAATTTGTTGCAGCCCCTAATCTTCATTGGCCTGATACTATCTTCACTTTTGATGCTAAAACTGCCACCCTTTTTACCTGTGATGCCTTCGGAATGCACTTTTGCGATGATCAAACCTACGATCGAGAAAAAGACCTGCTAGAAGCCGATTTTCAAACCTATTATGACTGTCTGATGCGACCGAATGCTCGTTCAGTTTTAGGGGCGATTAAAAGAATCGAGAAATTTGAGATTAATCTCATTGCCACTGGTCACGGTCCCCTATTAAAACACCATATTTCTGATTGGGTGGGACGCTATCAAAACTGGAGTCAAGAACAAACTTCTGCCGATACTTTAGTGGCTGTATTTTTTACCCAAGATTACGGACAAAGCGAACATTTAGCTACTATGATCAGTCAGGGTTTGACCAAAACTGATGTGGTGACAGAATTAGTCGATATGAATAATGCTGATCCCCACGAAGTCAGAGAATTGATCAATCAATCGAAGGGAGTTGTCATCGGAATGCCTCCCCAATCTTCCCCGATTAACCAGACGATTTTAAGCACGATTCTTGCTGCAATTAATGGCAAACAAGCGGTAGGATTATTTGAGTCAGGAGGTGGGGAAGATGAACCAATTTTTCCCTTAAGAAATAAATTACAGGAAATCGGGGCGATCGAAGCTTTTCCTCCTCTTTTAGTTAAAGACAATTCTAATCAATCCCTCGATTTGATTGCCGATGAAGCAGGAACCGACCTCGGCCAATGGTTAAGCCGAGAAAAAACGATTAAACAAATTAAGTCGATTAACAACGACTTAGAAAAAGCTTTAGGTCGTATTAGTACTGGATTGTACTTAATTACTTCCCAAAAAGCCGATTTATCTAGTGCCATGGTTGCCTCTTGGGTGACACAAGCAAGTTTAAATCCTTTGGGTGTGGCGATTGCAGTGGCCAAAGATCGGGCAATGGTGTCCTTTTTACAGCCTAGCGATACCTTTGTTTTAAATGTTTTGGCTGAGGATAATTACCAGAAATTAATGAAACATTTCCTCAAGCGTTTCCCTCCCGGTGCCAATCGTTTTGAAGGCATTAAAACCTATACTGCTAACAATGGATCACCAATTTTAGCCGATGCCTTAGCTTACATAGAATGTGAAGTCACCAGTCGTTTAGATTGCGGCGATCATTGGGTAGTTTATTGTACCGTTAATACCGGACGAGTTGCTCGTTTAGATACCTTAACTGCTGTTCATCATCGCAAAGTTGGCAATCATTATTAACAGTTATCAGTTATCAGTTAACAGTTATCAGTTATCAGATTTGATTGTTCAGTGGATAGTGTTAAGTAAGTAGGAAGTTACCGCTTTCTTTTCCCTGATTACTGTTTACTGCTCACTGATAAATGAAACATCCAATTCTATCAATCTTAGGAGCAATAAAATGTACGAACCAATTAAAAAACCTTCCCCAATGATGGTGAGAGTAGTACAAGTCTTAGAAATGATTCAAGATTTAATTGTCATTTCTCTCTGTATTGGTTTATTTAGCTTCATGGTGTTAGAAGTCAGAGAAATGTTTATGTCTCTGCTGCCACCGATTCAATTTCGGATTATTACCGCCGATATTTTATTCCTCTTAATTCTAGTAGAATTGTTCCGATTGTTAATTATTTATTTGCAAGAAAAACGAGTTTCTATCGGTGTTGCTGTGGAAGTTTCTATCGTCTCGGTTTTGCGAGAATTAATTGTCAGAGGAGTCCTAGAAACTAATTGGACACAAGTATTAGCCGCCTGTGCTTTTCTAATAGTTCTCGGCACATTAATGGTATTAAGAGTTTGGCTTCCTCCCACCTTTGAAGGTATCGATCCCGAACAAAAAGTTTCTGAGCGTTATCGTCAACATTTAGTTAAAGAATTAACTGAAATAAACAGCAAAATTTAATCAGTTATCAGTTATCAGTTATCAGTGAGCAGTTATCAGTGAGCAGTTATCAGTTATCAGTTATCAGTTATCAGTTATCAGTGAGCAGTTATCAGTTATCAGTTATCAGTTATCAGTTCACTGAGAAAACTCCCCACACCCTGCACCCCACACCCCACACCCCACACCCCACACCCCACACCCCACACCCTACTCCCCCGATGTCGGGGGGGTTGGGGGGGGTCACACCCCACACCCAACAACCAACAACTAAATTAACAATTATGACCACTAATACTTTAATTCCCAATCCTGCTATCAATAATCGCTCTCGCGATGTTCAAACCGCCGAAATTGCCGATCAAACTTGGGTTTTTCGCTCGCGTACTTGGGACAGATTAAAATTTGAAATAGAATATGCTCGTCAACGGGGAACCACGGCTAATTCCTATCTTATCCGGGGCGATAAAACTGCCTTAATCGATCCTCCTGGAGAATCCTTCACCGAAATTTATTTAGAAGAAATTCGTCAATATGTCCCCTTACATCGTCTCGATTATCTAATTCTAAGTCACGTTAATCCCAACCGTATCGTCACTTTAAAGGCATTATTAGCCGAAACCCATCAAATCACCCTCCTCTGTTCTAAAGCTGCCGTCAATACCCTGAAAAATGCCTTGCCTGATGCCCAAATTTTGGGCATACGAACCGATGAAATTCTTGATTTGGGGCAAGGTCATCAACTCAGTTTTATTAATGTCCCTACGCCGCGCTGGCCTGATGGAATCTGCACTTTTGACCAAAAAACCCAAATTTTATACAGCGATAAATTCTTTAGTGTGCATCTGTGCGGTGACGATATTTGGGATAAAAATTGGAAAGAATTAGACGCAGATCGTCGTTATTATTTTGATTGTCTCCATGCCGTGCAATCTAAAGCAGTAGAAACAGCCCTCGACAAAATTAAAGAATTTCCCGCCCAATATTATGCACCCGCCCACGGTCCGATAATTCGCTATAGTCCCAGTCGTCTTGCCCACGATTATCGTTATTGGTGTCAAGAACAAAAAACTCGACCCCTACAAGTGGCCTTATTATATGCTTCTGCCTACGGAAATACTGCCACCCTGGCCCGCTCGATCGAACGAGGATTATTAGAAAATGATCTGGCCGTAGAATCAATCAATTGTGAGTTTGCCACCCCTGCCGAAATTAGTCAAGCGATCGAAAATTGTGACGGATTTATTATCGGTTCTCCCACCTTAGCCGGTCACGCTCCTACCCAGATTCAAACCGCTTTAGGAATCGTTCTTTCCACGGCAGCAAAAACTAAATTAGCCGGGGTTTTTGGTTCCTACGGTTGGAGTGGAGAAGCTGTCGATTTAATTGAAACTAAACTCAAAGATGCCAATTATCGCCTCGGTTTTGAATCCTTGCGCGTGCGTTTTAGCCCCACAGAAAGCAGTTTACAAGCAGGTTATTTAGCCGGAGAAACCTTCGCCCAGACCTTGAAAAAAACCAAAAAATTGCGGGTTCCCCAACAGGGAATGACCGAAACACAAATCGATCGCACTGCCCAGGCCGTTGGTCGGATCGTCGGTTCCCTCTCTGTTCTCACCACTCGTCAGGGCGAGGATCATGCTGGTTTCTTGACCTCTTGGGTATCCCAAGCCAGTTTTAACCCCCCGGGGCTAATTATCGCCGTTGCTGACGAACAAGCCGCCGATCGCCTCATCCACTCAGGAACTACCTTTACCTTGAATATTCTCAAGGAAGGGCGCAATTTACGCCGCCATTTTTCCAATTGCATCAAATCCGGCGGCGATGTCTTTACGGGATTAGAAACCCAAGTCGGGGAAAATGGCTGTCTGATTTTAAGCGAAAGTCTCGCCTATCTAGAGTGTACGGTGAAAGAGCGACAACCCTGCGGCGATCGCTGGTTAGTCTATGCTACCGTCGAGCGGGGTCAAGTTTTGGATAGTAACGGTGTCACCGCCATCGGTCATCGCAAATCCGGTGGTCAGTATTAAAACTGGACTAGCGGGGTCAAGCTCCTGACTTTCCCCGTGTGGTCAGCCTAGATTTCTGGGAAACAAATGTTATGTTAGTATCTAAAGTTATCATTCAGGGCTATTTTGTCTTTGTTTTCCCATGAAAAAATTGCCGTTAATCCTATCGGTGGGGAGTGTCGCTTTATTGTTGGTGGGATGTCCAGCTTCTGACCAAGCTAATCAATCCCCACCGATTACCCAAGAAACCCCCACCCCCTCTCCTAGTCCCCCGGCTGCCCCACCTCCTGCCTTTAGCGGTGCTGTGCAACCAGCCACCGAACCAGCCACCCCAAGGGTAGCTGGATTAATTCCTGCCACCGATCCCGACCAAAAACGGGCAGAAATTAACCGCGGTCGCAGCGATCCCTTCGCTATTTTGCCGCTGCAGCCCAATATTACGATTACAGCGGAAGAAAAACCCCCAGCTGGGACTCCAGCGGCCACTGGCGCAGCTGCACCAGGAGGTAATCGTCCCGCCGCCGCAGCTGCACCCGGGGGTAATCGTCCCGCCGCCGCAGCTGCACCAGGAGGTAATCGTGCCACTCCCAGACGACCGATAGTTAAAGCGCCGCCACCGCCACCGCAACCAACGGAAGCGGCAGCAGTGCAAGTATTGGGCATCATCCGGTTGCCTACCAGTCCTATGGCGATCGTGAAAGCCCCCGGAGAAGCCACGGAACGTCGAGTTACCCCCGGTTCCACCCTCTCTAATGGTTTAATTTTAGTTAAAGCGATCGATACTAATCCCGATAATCCCTATATTGTCTTAGAACAATACGGTCAAACTATTACCCGTCGTTTAGGGGATGGTGTCCCTGAACCCGCCGCACCGCAAGCCTCGATCGGCTATAATATTTCCGAATCAGGAGAATAAAACCCGTGCGATCGATTGCTATTCAACAAAAACAAACCATTATTTATCCGCGAATGTCCTTGGCTATCTATCGAGAATTAGCCAGCCATTTACAACAGGTTCAGGGTGTCGAAACCCATCTCACTCCCCAGCAGTTCCAACAATTCGATTATCACCAAAGTCAGATCGGTAGTTTAGAAATTAACTATACCGAGGCTTTTCAGGAAAGCGATCGCCCTCTGGTGACGGCAATTCTCGATTATTATGCCCAACGTCACGGCTCCTATCAGCTTTCCTAAGCTTTCTCTCCTCACCTTTTCCCCGATTACCGAATTTTCTTCTTAAAAACTAAAAGTATTTTATAGGATTTATCTTAATGCTGGGGATGATGCCAAATCCCGTCACACTTCATCTATTAAGGGTAGGGTTGATTCATGAATCAACCCTACTATAAATCAACCATACTATGAATCAACCCTACTATAAATCAACCCTACTATAAATCAACCCTACCTTTTATAAAAATTAAAATCTTTCTGATTTTAAGCCACCGACGACCAGAGGTAATCACTGATAACTGATAACTGCTCACTGATAACTGATAACTGCTCACTGCTCACTGATAACTGCTCACTGATAACTGATAACTGCTCACTGATAACTGATAACTGATAACTGCTCACTGATAACTGATTACTGCTCACTGATAACTGATAACTGATAACTGATAACTGATAACTGAAATGACCCTACCCAATTCCCTAGAAGAAACGATCCTGCAAGCGAAAGCCGCCACCCAACTGGCTCTAGAATCGGGAGCTAGACGCATACAAGTGGAATTAGTTATCCCAGAAATTGCTCTACAAGCGCAAGCTTTAGCCCTTGATTTTACCTCTATTTTTGACAGTTATGGTTCTGGTTTAAGGGTAATTTTTCCCGATACTGGGGCCGCCATGTTAGCTCGACGGGATTGGGGAGAAACAGTTTTTCAACTGGGAGATTTAGGTAGCCGTTTTATTCCCGTCGAAAACAAAATTAAGCCCGAAGATGAAGCTTTTTTAGTTGTTTGTCCCTCCTCGGTGGAGATTAATTCCGTAGAAAAACTCTGTTACCTCGCCGAAGATCGCCCCGTAGTTCTTCTAATTCCTCAATTAGAAGATGTATCGGTAGTGGGTATCGGTTACGCAGCCCGACAATTGCGAGAAAGATTTTTAAGTATCCTAGAAAGTTGTTATTATTTTCGTCCCTTGGAATCAGCGATCGTTTATCGTTCCTATCCTTCTTTGTGGCAAGTTTGGCTAGAAAAAGAAGACGGTTACGAGTTAATTTCTGAACAATCCACTAAACCCATGGGCGAAGCTTTAGAAAATCTGATTCTGAAAGCTTCTAGTAATAATCCTAATGATAGTTCTAATCCTGCTAACAAAGCCAAAAAGTCGGGTTTATTTGCCACTATGGGACGCTTCTTAAAAGCATTGCAACAGTGACATACTCCCCCCGTCACAGCTTAGCTTGACGGGGGATTATTTCCACATTGCTGTTAGAAATTCCTGGCTTCTACAGATTGACCTCGATTGCAACTTTTGTTCCTCTATTTTAATACTAAATCCGGCTATTAAAAACTGATTATTTATTCCCCTACCCTCCCCTTGCCCCCGACCCCCCGTTTACAGTTTTACGGACAATTATAATTACTCACTTGCATAAATGAGATGCTACCAGTGTTTGACCCCCCCGATGTCGGGGGGGTAGGGGGGGCTGCCTCTTGCATGAGTATAACCGATCATTTGGCAATGCTATATATAATAAAATTAATCGGTAGAACGTAGGTTGGGTTGAAGCATGAAACCCAACGCCAGATCATGTTACGCTACCGCTAACCCATCCTACAAATAATTGTACCTCCCTACTTATAATAAAATTAGTCGGTAGTTTCCCTAGAGGTAAACTTTTATGATCGTCAATAAGCGAGAACTCAAGCAAACCTTAAATCGGGTGTACTTGAAAATTAAGCCTGATACTGAAACAATTCAGGTTTTTCAAGCTAATTTAACGCGCTTATTGGAGCAATGTGACAGCAAAAAGTCGGAAGAGTTTAATAAAAATTTGCTGATAGATTTTTTAAAAAATACCTATTATACCGATCGCTATTTTATCAATACAAAAGAGCGCATTGATCTGGTGATTCATAATAACCAGGATGTTAAAAGTCCAGTGGGGGTCATTTTTGAGACTAAGAAACCTACTCGGACAATAAATGCAGAAATGCCGAGACTGGATAATCTCAACACTAAGGCTTTTCAGCAGTTAGTTTTATATTTTCTCCGCGAAAGGGTGACGGATAAAAATCTTGAGATTAAACACTTGATCGTGACAAATATTTATGAGTGGTTTATTTTCGATGGCAAGATTTTTGAGGAGTTGTTTTTTGCTAATAAGGCTCTAGTTAACCAGTTTTGCGATTTTGAAGCAGGGAGACTGAGTAGTACAAAAACGGATTTTTTCTATCAACAAATTGCCGAACCAGCGATCACTAAAGTTATTGAGCAAATTAAATTTACTCATTTTGATCTGCGAGATCTGGAAAATTTAGATTTGCTTGATATCTACAAGATTCTTTCACCAGAACATTTACTTAAGTTACCTTTTGTTAATGATAGTAATACTTTAAATAAGCCTTTTTATAATGAGCTTTTGTATATTATCGGTTTGACGGAAATTAAGGATAAAGGGAAGAAGTTAATCGGACAAATGAAAGAAGGCGATCGCTGTGATGGTTCCCTGATTGAAAATGCGATTAGTCGGTTGGATAGTTTAGATAAAATTGCACAATTAAAAAATCCTGAAGAGTTTGGAACTACGGATGAGGAACGGCTTTATAATGTGGCGTTGCGGTTATCAATTAATTGGATTAATCGGGTTTTATTTCTCAAATTATTGGAAGCGCAATTAATTAAATATCATCAAGGCGATCGAGATTTTGCCTTTCTCAATTTGGCGAAAGTTCCCAGTTATGATGATCTCGATAGTTTATTTTTTGATGTGTTAGCTAGGGATACAAACAAGCGCGAGGCTAAGGTTAAAACGACTTTTGCTCATGTACCTTATTTAAATAGTTCGCTATTTGAACCAACGGAGACGGAACAGCAAACTATTTTTATTGGCAATTTGCGGGAGCGAACTTTACCCATTTTTGCAGGTACGGTGCTAAAAGATAATCAGGGTAATAAGCGAGTAGGCGAGTTAAATGCGTTGGCTTATTTGTTTGAGTTTTTGGATGCTTATAAATTTGATCGAGATGAGTTAGAAAATCCTCAAGAAGATAGCGAAAAGTTAATTAATGCTTCGGTGTTGGGGTTAATTTTTGAAAAGATTAATGGTTATAAGGACGGTTCTTTTTATACGCCGAGTTTTATTACCATGTATATGTGTCGGGAAACGATACGAAGAGCGATCATACAGAAGTTTAATGAAGTAAAAGGCTGGAATTGTCAAACTTTAGATGATTTATATGAACGAATTGAGGATAAAAAAGAGGCGAATACTATTATTAATAGCCTGAAGATTTGCGATCCGGCGGTGGGTTCGGGACATTTTTTAGTTTCAGCTTTGAATGAGATAATCGCGATTAAGAGTGAGTTACGGGTTTTATTAGATACTTCGGGTAAGTCCTTAAAAGATTATCGGGTAGAGGTGCGAAATGATAAGTTATTGGTTTACGATGATGAGGGGAGTTTATTTGCTTATCATCCGAATAATAAAGAAAAGCACCGGGTACAGCAAGCCTTATTTCATGAGAAGCAAACGATTATTGAAGGGTGTTTATTTGGGGTGGATATTAATCCTAATTCCGTGACGATTTGTCGCTTGCGGTTATGGATTGAGCTTTTAAAAAATGCTTATTATCGAGAGGATGGCACTTTAGAAACTTTGCCAAATATTGATATTAATATCAAGTGTGGTAATTCTTTGATTAGTCGGTTTGGGTTGGATGTGGATGTTAAACAGGTTTTACAGAAGCAGAAGTTTAGTATTGAGCAATATCGCAATGCGGTACAGACTTATCGCAATGCGGAAACTAAGGGACAAAAGCGGGAGATGGAAACGCTGATTGCTAAGATTAAGGCGGGGTTTAGTGCTAATTTATTAATTGGTGATCCCAAGAAGGTGAAGTTACGTCAATTACAAGGGGAACTTTATAATCTGGAAAATCAGGGTTTATTGTTTGAGGAGACTAAGACGGAGCAAAAAGCGCGGGAGAAAAAAGTAACTAAGTTAAATAATGAGATTGATAAGCTAACTGCTGAAATTGCAGATATTGAAAGCGGTAGGCTGTATAATAATGCTTTAGAATGGCGGTTTGAGTTTCCCGAAGTGTTGAATGATAACGGGGATTTTGTCGGGTTTGATGTGGTGATTGGGAATCCTCCCTATGGGATAGATTTTTCAACCGAAGAAAAAGAGTTTTTAAAAAAATATTATGATCAAATTCATGTCCGAACTCCAGAGTCTTTTAATTATTTTTCTTACAGATACCAAGAACTTACAGGTAAGCAATCTTTGTGTTCCCTAATAATTCCCTCTAGTTTTTTAAATCAAATTGAATTTGAAAAAAGTAGAAAATTAATACTAGGTAATTACAGTCTTATCTTAGACATTAATCTTGGAGATGGAGTATTTGAAGATGTTACAACTCCTACCTGCATCATTAGTTTTTCTAAAAAAATATTAAACAACTCAATTCTATATGCAGATCTATCAGATGTAGAAAGAGATAAATTACCAGTTGAGCTAGATAAAATCAATAATCTCATTGATCAATCCAATCTTGTTTCTAATCAAGCTTGTAGCTTTGTTTTTAAAAATCATCATCAATTAATTGAAAAATGTTATTCAGGGAATCTAACTCTTAAAGATATTGCTGAAGATGTAGCTACTGGAATTAGTCCTGGACTTGCAGATGCTTTTATACTTAAATCAGATGAAGCTGAAAGTAAGAAATTAGAAAAAGACATAATTAAAAAACTAATAATTGGAGGAGAAATAAACTCTTATTGTTTACAGCCTAAATCAGAGAAAGTCATAATTTATTTTTCTTCGGACTTAGATGTTAAAAATTATCCCAACATTATTAAACATTTAAGCTTATACAAAGACAAACTAGATAATAGAGTAGAAACTAAAAGTGGTGTTATCCCTTACTATGTAATGTTAAGACCTAGACGCAAAAAATTATTTACTGAGCCTAAAATTTTAATTCGACAAACTGCGAATAGAATCATTGCTGCTTACGACGAAGATCAATGGTATTGCCTTAAAAGTGGAATAATAGTTCAGTTGCCAAATAAATCAGAAGTGCAATATTTATATTTATTGGCTGTTCTCAACTCTAAATTGATGAATTTTTTATATAGTGATTTAGTTAATGAAGATGTGAGAATATTTCCAGAAGTAAAGCCAGTACAATTATTTAAACTTCCAATTGTAGTTCCTAAAAGGCAAATACAAATAGCATTAGAAAAAATTGTTAATAAAATTCTCGCCGCTAAAAAAGACGATCCTAACGCTAACACAAGCGAATTAGAAAAGCAGATCGATCACTTAGTTTACAAACTCTATCAACTCACCTATAATGAAGTAAAAATCATTGATCCAGAATTTGCCCTAACAGAACAAGAATATCTGGACTTACCCTAATTTATTCTCTTACCCCCCCGATGTCCTGTAGGGCTAATTCATGAATTAGCCCTACAATGGGTGTTGTCAAATTGAAAGATGCTGGGAATCAGCTTTGCCTTTTGCATGAGTGCCTTTTGCCTCTCCTGATATGTAGCCTAGACTCAACGGATTTAGTATGATATCCTCGCCTTATCTAGAAGTTTTTGGGAAATCCCCCCCTCCTAAATCCCATCTTTCTCATCACTATTTTCAGAGAAATTAGTCCTCTTGTTTACTTAATCTTTCGATCAATTGGCGTACTTCTGTCTCCTCTTGGGTTTTTCCCTGCTGTTGATAAAGAGTAGCAACGGTTTGAAAATCAGCGAAAGCCTCTTTTTTGTTACCCATGTTGTATTTTGTCCAAGCACGGTTATACAAAGCATTAGCATGATTGGGATCGAGCTTCAGGACTTGATTATAATCTGCTAGGGCTTTAGACCATTCCTTGCGAGCGTAGTACAAACTACCCCGCAATACATAGGCTGATTTGGCATTAGCATCAACTGCCAGAGCTTGCTCGATATCTTTGAACGCTAAATCAATTTGGTCTAAATTCCCATGTGCCAAAGCCCGTTCTAGATGAATATTAACCAATACCGGTGATTGCGCCAAGGTCATCGGAGCCAAACCCTTGCTGTAACTTGCCATAGCCACCTCAGGAGTGATCGCCAAAACTCGTTGATAATCTTTTTTGCTCTTTTCGACCTCTCCGATCTGCTGATAAAGTAGGCCTCGATTCAAGTACACTATCGGTAGGTTGCCATCGATCTGCAAAGCTCGCTCGTAATCAATCAAGGCATCGCGCAAATTGCCTAAATGAACTTGTATCGCCCCTCGATCATTGTAAACCGATGCCAATTCTGGTTGTAGGGCAATGACTTGATTGTAATCGACCAGAGCCTGATTAAAATCTTCTAGGTGAGCGTAGGCATGACCTCTTTGGTAGTAAGTCAGAGCATCATCGGGTTTAATAGTCACAATTGCCGTAAAATCCTCAATAGCACCTTTATAGTCTTGTTTTTGGTATTTTTCTAGTCCTTGTTGCCATAAAGAACTTGTATCCTCGGGAGTGATTGCGGTAGCAGTATTGGCTGGGGGAACCTCTAGGGACAAATCAGCCAGATCGTGAGAGGGAATAAGACAAACATTACCACTGGTAAGGTCAGTCACGGGAATTTTTTCTTTGCAGGGAGCAGTAGATTTGGAACCATCCGATAAAGTGACATTACAGAGATTAGACCGGTCTAATTCTGTTTTGTCTAGTTGCGCTCCCGTTAGATCCGCATTACTCAGATTAATATTGGTCAGACGAGTCGAAGTTAGGTTCGCGTGGTCGAGAATGCCATTCACCAAGTAAGCTTGATCAAGATTAGCTTGACTGAGATCTGCTTCGCTAAAATTAGCGTTTCTTAAATCAGAGCCTTCGAGCAGGGTTTTGATCAGTAGTGCTTGCCTGAAATCGGCCGCCGTTAATTGTACTCCTTTTAATAGTGCCTGACTGAGATCCGCCTTCACAAAAGTCGCTCCAGTTAGATTGGTCATTTGGGAATCATAGTGAACAAAGGTGCCACCATAACCAGCGATCGCCGTTCCCAGGGAAACCACGTTACCTAAAGCTTGCCACCAAGGAGTTTGAGCTTTATCGGGTGAAAAATCCGCACCTTTAAGATTGGCTCGATCAAAATGAACACAAGGCGCCCACACCGCTCGTAATTTCGCTTGTTCTAAGTTAGCCCCTTGTAGATCCCCATAGACCAGAAAAACTGGTTTGCCGTCGTGCATGGTCAGATCTGCCCCTTGCAGATTGGCCGATTCTAGCAACGCTCCCCGTAATTGTACCCCGCGCATTTGGGCCTCAACTAGATTGGCATTTTTTAAGTTGATAAAATCCAAGTTAGCGTTGACTAAGTTCGCTTTGGCTAAATTCGCCCCTTCTAAGTTGGCCTTTTCTAAATTAGCGTGGATTAACTTCGCTCCTTGTAGGTTTGCTCCTGCTAAGTTAGTATTAGTGAGATTGGCATCCTGCAAATTGGCATTTTCTAGATTGGCATTTTCTAGATTGATATTACTGAGATTAGCTTTGCTAAGATCGCAGTTCGGGCATTCTTTGGTTGCTAACAGTTGTTTCATTTGTTCGGCGTTTGCTGCTTTAGCCATGAGATTATTACCAGAAACGCTTACTAAACCAATGCTGATCACAAAGAGTCGCCAAAAAACTGATGATAACCTCGGATAAGTATTGCTGTCCATACCTTTACCCCCCGCAACTTTTTAAGTTTTTATCACTGAACGACTTCTATTTTGTATTGCTATTCTTGGGTTGTTGCCCTTGTCCTTAATGTCTCGAAAATTTTATTGCTATATAATATGCGGCTAACTAATTACCAAATCCATACCCCTAGTTCCCATTGTCCCGAAATTATGCTCACATTTGTTCAGTTCAGAGATAATTTTTCAAGAATTTTCAGAATACTTTGTATTTTTGCCAGAGAATTTAAACTTTTCCAAATAACTATATATTTTTATCAGAAATAATATATATTTAACAAATATCTCTTGACAAAAACTCCAAAATCTGCTATGGTTTCCTGCTCTAAATAATTTCCGGCCAACTAGCTACCACCGAGGCCAATTTATCCAAATCCCGACGATTTTCGATAAAGGGAAAAACACCTAAAACCGGACAATTAGTCAAGGATTGAATTAAATTGATCGGTGTTAACTGCTCTATCTCCGTCTCCGTGCGCGGTTCAAGACAATTAAGGATAATTCCGCCTAAATTGACCTTTTTCTGCTCTGCTAGGGCAATATTAGCCACCGTTTGGGAAATCGCTCCCAATTTCACCGGCACCACTAAAAGGGTTTTTAACCGCCATTGAGCCGCTAAATCCGCCACAGTTAGCTCGTGGGTGACAGGACAACCTAAACCCCCTAAACCCTCAATTAAAACTAAATCTTGGCTTTTTTGTAGGTTTAGCAGAGCTTGCCACACCGTCCCCAAAGGAATATCTCGACCTTCCAAATCAGCAGCCACAGGAGGCGCTAAGGGTGCTTGATATTGCAGCGGTGTGATCATTTCTAAGCGACCCTGAAATAAACCCTCATACCATTCTCGATCGCCTTGGCCCGTTTGCATTAATTTCATCAGCCCCAGGGCCTTGGCGGGATAGTATTTTTGCCAATAAGCCACTAAAGCAGTGGTGACAACGGTTTTACCCGCATCGGTATCCGTAGCCGTAATCAAAAGACTATTCATAAAACTCCTGGGCCAAGTCAAGATCAGGTAAAATCACCAATATTTATCATCTTATCCCCCTTCTCCCCACTTCCCCCTGCCCCCCCGATGTCGGGGGGGTTGGGGGGGTCACACCCCACTTCCCCACTTCCCAGATATTGCATGGGTAAGATGCAAAAAGAAAAAAAACTGCAGCCAAAAAGGTGAAATAGAATACACTAAATGTATAAGGATATCAATTTTGCTATTTTTCAAGTTGCATTCTAGGCAACAAAATCGCAATTATCCCTCTCATTAGAAATTGGACGGTTTGCCCTGTGGTTTCATCACTTCCCAAGCCCAATGACTCTTTAACAACGGTTTCCCAGCGTTGTTCTGGGGCTTATGCCTTGATGGACAGTCTCAAACGTCATGGCGTTAAGCACATTTTCGGTTATCCCGGCGGTGCGATCCTGCCCATCTATGACGAACTCTACCGCTTTGAAGAACGGGGAGAATTACAACATATTTTAGTGCGCCACGAACAAGCGGCCGCCCATGCCGCCGATGCCTACGCTAGGGCCACCGGCAAAGTGGGAGTCTGTTTCGGCACTTCCGGCCCCGGGGCGACCAATTTGGTGACAGGCATCGCTAACGCACACATGGACTCCATCCCGATGGTGATTATCACCGGTCAGGTGAGTCGGGCGGCCATCGGTTCCGATGCTTTCCAAGAAACCGATATTTATGGCATTACTCTCCCGATTGTTAAACATTCCTATGTGGCTAGAAATGCCCGGGAAGTAGCGAGAATCGTCGCTGAGGCCTTCCATATCGCCAGTACAGGACGACCGGGGCCGGTTTTAGTCGATATTCCCAAAGATGTCGGTTTAGAACTATGCGATTATATCCCCGTCGAACCGGGAGATGTGAAACTAACCGGTTATCGTCCCACGGTTAAGGGCAATCGCCGTCAAATCGAGGCCGCTTTACACCTCTTGGAAACCGCCGAAAAACCTTTACTTTACGTTGGTGGAGGCGCGATCGCAGCGAATGCCCACGCCCAAATTGCCGAGTTTGCCGAGCGTTTTCAGTTACCCGTCACCACCACCTTAATGGGGATCGGTGCTTTTGATGAACATCATCCCCTCTCGGTGGGAATGTTAGGAATGCACGGCACTGCCTACGCTAATTTTGCCGTGACCGGGTGTGATTTATTAATTGCAGTCGGCGCTCGTTTTGATGACCGAGTAACGGGGAAATTGGACGAATTCGCCTCAAAAGCTAAGGTAATCCATCTGGACATCGACCCGGCGGAAGTGGGCAAAAATCGCGCCCCTGACGTGCCGATTGTCGGGGATGTGCGGGTAGTTTTAGAACAAATACTCCACAAAGCCAGAGAATTTGATTATCCCACTAATCCCGATCGCACCCAAGCTTGGTTGGCCCAGATTGATCGCTGGCGTCAAGATTATCCCCTGCAAGTACCCCGACCGGAAGGCAGACTTTCCCCCCAAGAAGTGATCGTTGAGGTGGGTCGTCAAGCACCCCACGCCTACTATACCACCGATGTGGGCCAGCATCAGATGTGGGCGGCCCAATTCCTCAAAAATGGCCCCCGACGTTGGATTTCTAGCGCGGGATTGGGGACGATGGGTTTCGGTTTACCGGCTGCGATGGGGGTAAAGGTGGCTATTCCCGATGAGGAGGTCATCTGTATTAGTGGTGATTCCAGTTTCCAAATGAATCTACAGGAATTAGCCACCCTAACCCAATTCAATATTCATGCCAAGACGATTATTATTAATAATGGTTGGCAGGGTATGGTGCGTCAATGGCAAGAAGCTTTCTATGGGGAACGTTATTCTAATTCCAATATGGAAGTGGGAATGCCGGATGTGGAACTGTTAGCCCAAGCTTACGGCATTAAAGGGATTACTATTCGCCATCGAGAGGAATTAGCCGCAAAAATTGCCGAAATGTTGGCCCATGATGGTCCAGTTTTGGTCAATGCGATCGTGACTAAGGACGAAAATTGTTATCCCATGGTTGCCCCCGGTCAAAGTAATGCCCGTATGATTGGTTTACCGAAAATTGTCACCAAGGGTTGTGAAATGCTCGATTGTCCCAGTTGCGGTGCAGTTAACAGTTGGAATAATAAATTCTGTCCTGAATGTGGGGCGAAATTGTAACCAAAAATTGTTAATTAATTATCCAGCCTCCGTTATACTTAACGGAGGTTTTTGGCTTTTTCTCTACTGTGTGAACATCATAAGTAGGTAGGCGTTAAAAATTATCAGAAACCCCCCTTATCAAGGGGGACAGGGGGGATCGAACCTAAAATCCATTCTTAATTTAATTATAATCAGCTACTTAGAAATTTTCAAATAGAAGCAATGGCAGCCCTAGAAAAAGCCTTAGAAAAAGAAGCGGAAAACTCTGAGTAACGCACAGAAAACGGGTTTCTCGGAGAAACCCGTTTTCTACTCATGCAAAAGGCAAAACGGAGAATAAATAATCAGTTTTTAATAACTGGATTTAGTATTAGGCATATCTCAGTGACAACGGCAAGAGGCTGACATCAACCCCATGGACGACAATTAAGAAGGACAACCTAAAATCTTTTCGCTAATTTTGCCATAGACTGCACCCTTTGCTTCTAAAATGGGCTATTGCGGCTAGATACCAATATTGGTCTAGCATTTGCCCGTAGACTGAAAAAAGCACGTTATAAAGATTATGGCCAAAGTTCTGGTATCCGATTTGATCGATCCGGTAGGAGTAGAAATTCTGTCACAGGTTGCCCAAGTGGACGTGAAAACAGGACTATCCGCCGAGGAAATCATTCAAATTATCCCCGAATACGACGCACTGATGCTCCGTTCCAGTACCCGCGTCACCAAAGAAATCGTCGAAGCGGGCAGCAAACTGCAAATTATCGGCCGCGCGGGGGTAGGAGTCGATAATATCGATGTTCCCGCGGCCACTCGTCAGGGTATTATTGTCGTTAACTCTCCCGAAGGTAACACGATCGCCGCTGCCGAACACGCCTTGGCCATGATGTTATCCCTTTCCCGTCATATTCCCGATGCTAATCAGTCGGTAAAAGCGAATAAATGGGAAAGAAATCGCTTTATCGGCACAGAAGTTTATAAAAAGAACCTAGGAGTCGTCGGTTTAGGTAAAATTGGCTCCCACGTCGCCAAAGTTGCCAGATCCCTAGGCATGAAAATTCTCGCCTACGATCCCTTTATTTCCAAAGAACGCGCCGATCAACTCGGTTGTACCCTGGTGGATCTGGACCTACTCTTTGCCGAGTCCGATTTTATCACCCTCCACGTCCCGAAAACTCCCGAAACCCAGCATCTCATCGGTCGGGAAACCATCGCTAAGATGAAACCCACGGTCCGCATCATTAACTGTTCCCGCGGCGGCATTATCGACGAGTTGGCTTTAATTGAAGCCCTCGAATCCGGTAGAATCGCTGGGGCAGCCTTGGATGTATTTGAACAGGAACCTTTAGGCGAATCTAGATTAAGAGAATTGTCTAACGTCATCCTCACTCCCCACCTAGGCGCCTCGACTACGGAAGCACAGGTGAATGTGGCTATTGATGTGGCCGAACAAATTCGCGATGTCCTCCTCGGTTTGCCAGCGCGTTCAGCCGTTAATATCCCCGGACTAACTCCCGATGTTATGGAAAAACTGCGCCCTTACCTGCAATTAGCGGAAACTATGGGTAATCTCGTCAGTCAGTTGGCAGGAGGTCGCTGTGACTCGTTAAATGTCCGTTTACAGGGAGAATTGGCCACTAAAGACAGTCAACCTCTGGTGGTGGCGGCAATTAAGGGTTTACTTTCCCAAGCCCTCCGGGAACGGGTAAACTATGTTAATGCGGCGATCGAAGCTAAGGAACGCGGTATCCGGGTAATCGAAACCCGGGATGCTTCCACCCGCGACTATTCGGGATCGATTCATTTGGAAGCTAATGGTTCCATGGGGACCCATTCCGTCACCGGAGCGCTGTTAAGTACGGGAGAAATCCGCATTACTGACCTCGATGAGTTCCCCATTAACGTGCCTCCGAGTAATCATATGTTATTCACCCTTCACCAAGATATGCCCGGTATTATCGGCAAAATTGGCGCACTTTTAGGCAGTTTTAATGTCAATATCGCCAGTATGCAGGTAGGACGCAAAATTATTCGCGGTGACGCAGTTATGGCCCTGAGTCTCGATGATCCTCTACCAGAAGGTCTTCTATCGGAAATTACTAAAGTCCCCGGTATCCGCGATGCTTACACAGTAAAACTCTAGATTCAATCAGTAATCAGCTTCTGAAGGCAAGAAGGCAACCCCCCCACCCCCCCTAGGGTTGATTCAAGGTAGGGTTGATTCAAGGTAGGGTTGATTCATGAATCAACCCTACCCCGACCCCCCCGATGTCGGGGGGGCAGGGGGGGGTGGGGGTCGGGGGCAAGGGGGGCTAATCTAAGAATAAGCTGTTTAAATGCGTCTTAGCTTAATCAGTAATCAGTGAAAGGAAAGCTCCGCAATTGCCACTTAATACTGTTGACTGAAAACCCAAATCTGATAACTGATCCCTAATCACTGATAACTGATATATGTCTAATAGTTGGTGGGAAATTACGGTTTTGTGCGAACCTAGTCTCGAAGAAACGGTTTTCTGGAGACTGGAAGATTTTGGCTGTTCGGGAACGGCCACTGCTAAAAAACAATCCTCTTTAGAGATTAAGGCCTATATACCAGAAATTAAAGCGCAATTGCCCGATTTAGAGGCACTAAGCCTCTGGTTAAAGGAAGATGCTTTGATTTTAGGTTTTCCCGAACCTGTCACCAATTGGCAGTTAATGGACGAGGAAGACTGGGCCAGCAGTTGGAAACAACATTGGCAAATTAGCGAGATCGGCGATCGCTTTTTGATCTGTCCTGCTTGGTTAAATCCCCCGGAAAATAACCAGAGATTGGTGATTAAAATTGACCCCGGTTCCGCTTTCGGCACGGGAACGCACCCCACCACCCAATTATGTCTAGAATCCCTAGAAATGCGTTTAAGTAGCCATCCAGAGCCTAAAATTATCGCCGATATCGGTTGTGGTTCTGGCATACTGGCGATCGGGGCGATTTTATTAGGAGCGAAAAAAGTTTATGCTGTCGATATAGATCCGCTGGCGGTGAGTGCGACGTATAGTAATCGCTATCTCAACCGAATTAACCCCGAAAATTTAGCTATTAATCGGGGTAGTGTCGGGGAGTTATTAGAATTAATTCCCGATGGTGTCGATGGCATCGTTTGTAATATTTTAGCCGAGACAATTATCGCTTTAATGCCCGAAATCAGCCGTCTGGCAAAACCCAGCACTTGGGGAATTTTAAGCGGCATCCTTGTCACCCAAGCACAAACAGTTAACGATATTTTAGAACGCCACGGCTGGACAGTGGCTGCCCTGTGGAAACGTCAAGAATGGTGTTGTCTTCAAATTCGTCGCACCGTGGATTAATATAGCTGTCGGTCTTGAATCAGTTATCAGTGATCAGTTATCAGTGATCAGTTATCAGATTTGAGTTTTCAGTGAGCGGTATCAAGTGAGGAGTATTAAATGGCATTAACAGTGCTGTCTTTTCACTTCACTGATTACTATTTACTGATTACTGATTACTGTTTACTGGACGGCTACGCCGTGCCTTTGGCAACACTGAAAAAAGCATCCATGACTCAAGATAGTTTTCGCATCAGTTTTGCTCCCTTATCTTTGCAGGAAGTATATCAATTAGCCGATGATGGGGCTAATGGGGCTATTGTACTAATGAGTGGTACTGTACGGGAGCAAACCGACGGTAAACCGGTTATTTATCTTGATTATCAGGCCTACGAACCCATGGCGATCGAGGTTTTCCGGCAAATTGCTCGGCAAATTCGGCAAACCTGGCCCGATACCAATCGAGTTGTCATTCACCATCGCACCGGTAAGCTACAAATCGGTGAAATTAGCGTCTTAGTAGCGGTGGGTTGTCCCCATCGGGGGGAAGCTTTCGCAGCCTGTCGTTATGCTATTGATACTCTCAAGCATAATGCCCCCATCTGGAAAAAAGAATACTGGTCTGATGGTTCTAGTCAATGGGTTAGTATTGGGGCTTGTGAAACGGCGCCTTAGGTCTAATAACGCAAAATTAAGGCAATTTTTTGGTAATCGTTCAAGGAATCTTCATCGACTAAAGCTACACGTCCTCCCTTGGCCAATACCACTTCGATAATTTCATCCACTGCATCATCGATTACCTCCGTACCACCGACGTTTTCCACCAGTATCAAATCACCGTTTTCGCTTAAAACTGCGGGTACATGGTAATTTTTATCCACTAATAACAATTTTCCTCGACCTTCCTGCGCTAAACGCCACACTTCTCCCAGGGTAGAGATAACTTTTTGAGCGCTGACTGCCGCATCCAAAGCTTGCAGAGCTTCAGTTTTTTGAGTCTGACGCACTGAATGCATAATCGGCAATACTTGCGGAATTAATTCTGGCAGTGAGGTTTTGTCAAAATTGCCGGTTAAAGTGCCAACAATTGCTGATGTGTACTGTGAAACTTCTTGAAAGAAGGAAATTTGACGAACCACTCCACCCACAATCAAAGGGGAAGAATCATCAATGTCAATGTATTCACCCAGAGCATTATCTACCTGTTGGAAAAATCGCCGGATTCTATCATCTAGATAACTGGTATCGGCATCAAAGGGCAGTGGTGCGGTGGCCCCCGGTCCAGTCATTTCTAGGGGAAAATTCTGATCGCGAATTTCTTCGAGGGTTTCTCCTGTACCTGAGATTAAACGAGTAGAACCCTGACTTAATAGTAACAGCCAATAGGGTTGTTCTCGATGTAATCCATAAACTAAATCCCGTGTGGCAAAGGTTTTATCGATGACAACTCTTGCCTGGACAGAAAAAGGCAAGTTATAAAGCTTGGCAATATCCGGACCAACATAGAGAGCTAATCCATCTAGAGTATAAGGATAATCTATTTCAGCTACTAGACTATCGAGGCGCTCGAACAAAGGTTCGATTTCACGTTTAGAGAATTCTTCCGATAATCGGCGCTTTGCTTCATCGACCAAATTTTTAACAAGAATAGGGTCTTGTTTATTATCCGGTGAGGTGCGATGGGTGGGTAAGAGAATGGAAAGGGCGGGTATTTGAGTTAGGGATTGTAGTTTCTTAAGTTCTTGACGAGTAATCATTGACTTTCCCTTGATTTATAGGGTTAAGGAGCTAAAAATACTGGCTTTATCAAGATTTTACGATTTATTCAGTATTCAAGCTAACATTTTAGGGAAAAAATGTAATTATATCTAGAAAATTAAGAATTTATACTGAATTGCTTTGGCAGAGATTGAGGGAATTTTTAACCAGAAAATAGGAATATTATTGATTTATCGATCGTCCACCATCAGGACAGAAAATATTAAGGATGGGCTTATTTACCCATCCTCGGAATAATTAGGATCTGCTGAATAAATCTAAAAACCTTGTTGGGTAAGACTTTTAGACTTTTTGTCAATCAAAAAGTACTGGGCATGGGAGTGATCAGGGGGAAAATTCCTGGACTTTTTTCCTGAAAATTAGGTAATTGGCCCCCTCAAAACCGGTAAAACCCCACACCCCACACCCCCCCCGATGTCGGGGGGGTTGGGGGGGTCACACCCTGCCCCCAGGAAAAACTTTTTGCCGCATACCCTAATTAGGCCGCTATGGCAGTTTTTTCCGCTGTTAATGCCTCTTGGCGTTGAAATTCGGCTAATTGTGCCATAATTTCATCCCGGACAATCTGACGGTATTCCAGGAAATGCTCGTTGTGGGCGCAGACAGTGATATAGTGTTCGGCATTGGCGGGATTATGGCGCAAAATACCGAATAAATTCTGCCAGAATTTCCAGCGAGTGGAACGTTTAAAGCCCTGTCGCCAGATAATTACCGCTAGGGCATAGAGATCGGCCCGGCGAGGCAGTTTAAAGGCAGGTTTAGCTTTAGGTGCCCCTAATTTCAGGAAACAGCGATAGGTGCGATCAAGAAATACCTCCGGATCGTACAATGTCCAGAAGGCTTCAATATATTCTGTGGCAATATCTTCGATCGGCCGGGTGGGAACGAAATTCATCAGGGTACTTTGGTTAATGTCCTGTTTCCCCGTTAATCGTAGTCGTCCTTCTTTTTCCAAGCGAGTCCATAGGGCGGTATTGGGTAAAGCTTGTAACATTCCAAATAGAGCCGTGGGAATGGCCGCTTCTTCGACAAAATTAATGATGCGATCGGCCGCTCCTTTTTTCTCGCCATCAAAACCGATGATAAATCCCGCCATAGGGCGCAATCCGGCTCTAATAATCTTTTCTACCGTCTCGGTTAAAGAACTACGGGTATTTTGGAATTTTTTGGTTAATTGTAAACTTTCTTCGTCGGGGGTTTCAATACCTAAAAAGACCGCATCAAAATAACAATCGACCATCATTTCCATTAATTCGGGATCGGCGGCTAAATCCACCGATGCTTCCGTGTTAAACCGGAAAGGGTACTGGTGTTCTTCTTGCCAAACCTTTAATTCTTTGAGGAGTAATTTAACGTTGCGTTTGTTACCGATAAAATTATCATCCACCATGAACACGCCCCGGCGCCAACCTAACTCGTAGAGATAATCTAATTCTTTTAATAATTGTGCGGGGGTTTTGGTGCGGGGTTTACGACCGTAGAGAACGATAATATCGCAAAATTCGCACTGGAAGGGACATCCTCGCGAAAACTGCACCGACATGGAATCATAAGCTTCAAA
Organism: Microcystis wesenbergii FACHB-1317; assembly: GCF_014696875.1. Lineage (GTDB taxonomy): Bacteria > Cyanobacteriota > Cyanobacteriia > Cyanobacteriales > Microcystaceae > Microcystis > Microcystis wesenbergii_A. The sequence continues at coordinate 23,617 of NZ_JACJQV010000164.1, forward strand.
ATCGAGCAGATCGTAGCGGGGGATCGGGGTAATTGTCACATCGGGTTTTTCTGTGGTGCGGAAAACACCTTTAGTTTCTCCTTTTGCCAATGCTTCCACAAACATCGGGATGGTGATTTCTCCCTCATCGAGAATCAGAAAATCGGCCTCGGCCACTTCGTGGGGGATAGAAGTGGGATAGGGACCACCCACGGCCACCAGTTTACCCCGTTGCTTGGCTTCGTGAATTTGCTCGATTAAATCTTGACGTTGGACAATCATACTGGAAAGAATCACTATTTCGGCCCAGTCCCATTCTGCTTCTGTCACCGCCCGAATATTGCGATCAACCAGTTTAAATTCCCATTCCTGCGGTAAAATCGCCGCCACCGTCACCATACCCAGGGGAGGAAGTAAGACTTTGCGATCGACTAATTCCAGAATTTTGTTATAGGACCAGAAAGTCGGCGGAAAAACGGGATAAATCAGTAAGGCGCGCATATTCACTCCTCGCTCGACGGCGATCGATTCTTGACCTTTCGCTTGATTGTAATCTTTTTCGGTCAGGGATGGGAAAACCGTTGTTTACTAGAACTAAGATCAGGCTTGATTTTCGGCCGCCATGCCAACCCTTGACCCTACCCCCATAAACGTTTATGGTCAACATTAAGAAAATTTATGTAAAGAAATGTTGCATAGTCTGGGAAGTTATGTTACATTAAATATCAAGCACTTGACTTAAACGCAATTTTCTTATAGGAAGGCAATTCACCATGGATAAGCAAGAAAACAAACTCGGTTTCACCGCTTTCGCTGAAAACTGGAATGGTCGTTTAGCCATGCTCGGTTTCGTTATTGGCGTAGCTACGGAATACTTAACCCACAAAGGCATCCTTGCTCAGTTAGGCTTAATGTAATTTCAGCCTCGATTGCTGTGCATCTACAATCATCTTGAATAAACTATAAAAAAAGGGAAGAGCCTAGCTCTTTCCCTTTTTTAGTTCAGAAGTGGGGGTATGGGGTGTGACCCCCCCAACCCCCCCGACATCGGGGGGGCAGGTGGGGTGTGGGGTGTAGGGTGTAGGGAAATGGGGAAATGGGGAGAATAAATAAAAATAATCTCCTGACTACTGATCACTGATAACTGATCACTGATAACTGATCACTGATAACTGATAACTGATTACTGATTACTGATTACTGATTACTGCTGCGAGCGCCGGGCAGGATTAACATAGCGTCACCGAAGGAATAGAAACGGAAACGCTCTTGGATAGCTTCTTGATACAATGCCAGTAGTCTTTCCCGTCCGATTAAGGCACTGACTAACATCATCAAACTGGACTTGGGTAGATGAAAATTAGTGATCAGGCCGTCGATAACCCGCCATTGATAACTCGGATAGATAAATAAATTCGTTTTTCCCTGAAAAGCGGTTAATTTCTCGCTCTTAGTTTCTTTAATTGCCCCTTCCAAGGCGCGAGCTACCGTGGTTCCCACAGCGATAACCCTGCCACCTCTAGCCTTTGTTTGGGCGATTTTTTCGGCTGTTTCGGCGGAAATCTGCAAAAATTCTCGGTGCATTAGGTGTTCTGTAATATTTTCCACTTCCACGGGACGAAAGGTTCCCACTCCCACATGAAGGGTGATATAGGCGGTATCTATACCCTTCTGGGCGAGCTTATGGAATAATTCGGGAGTAAAATGTAATCCAGCCGTGGGAGCGGCCACAGAACCCTGTTTATAACCGTAAACTGTTTGATAACGGTCTTCTTCTGCCTCTGATTCGGTAACGTAGGGGGGGAAAGGAATATGACCGTACTCCTCCAACATATCCCAAAAACTGCGCTGGGGATGCGGTTGAAATTCCAGCAGACGACCACCGGTGTTCAGATCTCGATCGATTACTTTCGCTAACCATAATTTTTTTTGGTCTTCCGTTCGCCCTGTTTTCGGATAAAAAAGGACTTCTGAACCGACTTTAAAGCGTTTTCCCGGTTTGACTAGAGATAACCAACGATGGTCATCCTGTTCTTCCAATAGTAATATTTCTATGGGTGCGCCCGTGATTTTACGTCCAAATAAACGGGCCGGAATCACGCGGGTATCGTTGAAAACCAGCAAATCCCCCGGCTCTAACCAAGTGGGTAAATCCCGAAAAATAGCTAAATTATAACTATTAGGAGAATCTACCACCAAAAGACGGGAACTGTCTCGGGGTTCTGCGGGATTTTGGGCAATTAACTCCGGAGGAAGGTGATAATCGTAGCTGGAGAGTGATTGGTCAGGGATCATCGTCGTTATCATCATAAAGATCTTCGCAAAAGTTGGGTAATTCTACCCAGGCGAACTTCACTAAATCGGGGATTTCTCCCCTTGGTATCTGGAACGGTTTATCGTCAGACTAGAGATATAACACTAATCGTGACTATTAGCCAACATCCCAGCGGCCACTATGGACTATCTCTATTTTCTTGCTAACGCTAGTCTAACGCTACGAGTCACCGAATACCTGCGATCGATGACTCATCTACCCTCCTCCGTGATGACGGTTATTCATCAGATTAACGGTTGGGTGGTCAAGGTCAAGTTTAATCAAATGCTCACTCCTTGCCAACACGGTGATTTTCGCGCCTACATGAATGAGTTAGGGATTCCCTATCAACCGGAAATGCGTCTCCAGATGGTTTTTTGGAGTTTGGAAACGGGACAATCTCCTATTGATGTCATGCGTCGTTACCAAGTGGCGATCGTGTGCCATGGTACCCCAGATCAGCAAGATATAGAGGTTTTTCGGCAACAATTTACTAAGGGTTTAGGATACTGTCCGGAAACTCTAGCCTAGGGTTTATTTTCTCTCGGGATGCTCTTCTAGGGCAACTACAGGACTTAAATCGTTGATGTGATCAATTAACTGATACAAGCGTCCGTAACTCTTGCCGTTAAAGTAAAAAACTAGACGGGGTAAATGGTGGCTGGAATCCCGACTCTCTCGTTCTAGAATTTGACTGGGTGCGATTTTCCCCTTAACTAGGATATCGCCGAAGTTTTGGTTAATTTGTTCGATCTGTTCCCCGCTTAGTTCGTGATTAAGACGAATAACAAAGGATTCTCCCACAAAACGGCTGGAGTGATACACCCGATAGAAGTGGCGAATTGTTTGACAAGCGTGGTCTAGATCGTTGGTAATAGTATAAAAATTCCGATCTTCGGCGGATATCAGTCCTCTTTTTTGCAGATTTTCACTAATTTGTTCTTGCCAAGTTTGCCAGTAGTCCCCATCAGGCTCATCAATTAATACTAGGGGTGCAGGTCCGTATTTACCGGTTTGACAGAGAGTAAGCGTCTCGAAGGCTTCATCTTGGGTGCCGAAACCGCCGGGGAATAAAGCTACTGCGTCACTTTCCCGCAGAAAAAATAGTTTTCTGGTAAAGAAATATTTAAAATCGATTAATTTGGCATCATTTATGATATGGGGATTAGCCCCCTGTTCAAAGGGTAGCTGAATATTTAATCCGAAGGAATTTTCCCGTCCAGCACCTTCATTCCCTGCTTGCATGATGCCACCCCCAGCGCCGGTTAACACCATAAAACCGTATTGACTAATACAACGTGCGAATTCTACTGCGAGACGGTATTCACTGCTCTCGGGTTTGATGCGTGCCGAGCCAAAAATGGTCAGTTTACGAATGTGACGGTAGGGGTAAAATACCTGAAATCCCTTTTCTAGATCTTCGATCGCGTAGGTTAAAATTTTCCAATCCAGGCGATCGATTTCCTCCCCGGCAATTCTGACTATTGCTTCCAGAGATCTTTGAATCCATTTACCATCTTTCAAGTGGGGTAAATGTTGCACCAATTTCAGCAAGTCTTCGGTTAATTGAGAATAGGAATTTTCCATTGGTGGGTTGGGTTTTGGGTTTTAGGGTGTTGGGGTTTTAGGTTTTTAGGTTTTTAGGGTTTTAGGGTGTTGGGGAAGATATTTCTTAGTCCCCATTTCCCCATTTCCCTGTCCATTAGTTAACTATTCAAAGACTTAAAGATCACTGTTCAGGATTATTTATTGCTTGATTAACTTGGGTGATTTGGGTTTGAAAATATTGTTCACGATAACGGATAGCTTGGGCTAATTCCGCACCTTTTTGGAAAGCGAGTAAAGCTTGGGGATAATTTTTTCTCTCTAGATAAATTTGACCGATTTGATCGTAGGTATTCATTAAACCGTAGTAATTGTAACCTAATTCATGGACTTTAATTAATTCTTGATAGATTTGTAAAGCATAATCTACCTGTTGATAACTTTTATAAAGTTCGGCTAACTTACTTAAAGCTTCTCCTGCGGTGCCGTACTGTTGTAAAGCAAAAGCGAGAGAATAGGCTTCTTGAAAGTTTTGGCTGGCTTTATTTGCATCTTTTAAAGCTTGGTAATCTAAACCAATTTGAATTTTTAGATCGGGAATTAACTGTATTTGCTGATTTCTGATCTCGTTTTCAGCTATTTCTTCTTTGATTTTTACTGCGTTAGCTGGTTGCAAAGATTCTCGGTAAATTTCTGCTAGTCTTTGCAGATAAATTCCTTGAGTTAAAGAATTATTATGTGCCTTAGAAATAGTTAATAATTCCTCATATACTGGGGCTGCTTTTTGATAATCAAAACGGGATAAATGAATTTGACCAAGTTTATTTAAAGTGGCTTCTACTGCCAGATTATCACCAGATTGTCTGGCATTAGCCAGGATTTGATCATAGATGATTATCGCCTCATTAAAAGCTCGTACCTGTTGATAGGATGTACCTAGTAATGCTAATAATTCCCCGTCCATTGTCTGGTTAGTTTCCGCGGTTTGTTGCAGAGCTTTTAAACGAGCAGTAATTAATTTAACATCCTCGGTTCGATCTCGATTCCAAGCTGCTAACCCCACTTTTCCCAAAGATTTTACTTCTTCTTTTGCTCCTAAATAACGATTTAATTTAATCACTTCATACCAGATGGGAAAAGCTTCCTCATTTAATCCCGCATCGTATTTAGCTTGAGCTTCAGCATCGCGTTGCTCGATGTATAATAACAGTTGACGACGCTCCAAGGGAGTTAAAGGGCGATCGATTGCGGGTAATAAAGGACTTTTTAGGGGAGTTTCGAGGGGATTGGGTGCAGGGGTTTCTGTTTGTGCTAGGAGAGGAAGGGAAGTACCGATCAAACAGAGCCATAAACTGAGAGAAAAACGTAGCATAATAGATGGATAGGAGCGTAGTAGAGGATGATATTTTGTGATCGATCGATTCTATAAGAGACTGACTGCCGAAAATTTGCGTTTCCCAATTTTGGGTTTAATTGCTAGTTTGATTGTAACCTTTAGTCTGGCTGCCTGTGGTGTCTCCCCGCAAGTTTTAGCAGAACAACGAATGTTTCTACCCCTCTCGATCGAGTTTCTGGGAGAATATCAATTACCACAAGCGGATTATCAAGACACAAGGGTGGGGGGATTATCGGCAATTACATACGATCGCACCAATAACCGCTTTTATCTCCTCAGTGATGATCGTTCTCAGAAAGCTCCAGCCCGCTTTTATCGGGCTAGTTTGCAGATAAATGATGAAAAAATCAAAAAAGTGAATTTAGAGGCAGTCACGTTCCTAAAAGATGGCAAGGGAGAAACTTTTAAAAAGGGATCGATCGACCCGGAAGGTATCGCTTTTTCGCCCCGACAAACTTTGTTTATTTCCAGTGAAGGTGCGGTTAAAGAGGGAATTGCTCCTTTTATTGCTGAATTTGATTTGCAGGGACAATTAAAGGAGTCTTTGTTAATTCCTAATCGCTTTTTACCGGATGATAGCAATCAAAAAGGAATACAGGATAATTTAGGGTTTGAATCCTTAACTTTAGGGATTACCAGCACTCTCAAAGACGATCCTTTTCGTTTGTTTACTGCCACAGAAAGCGCTTTAATTCAAGATAGTCCCACGGGAAAAAGAGCAGAAAATCTCAGAGTGCGACTTCTTCATTATGTGATTGATCCGATTGGTGCGCCTGTGTTAGTATCGGAACAGTTGTATGTGTTAGATGAGCCACCCAGTGGTGCGAGATACTACGGTTTAACGGAATTATTAGCTTTAGAAAAAGAGGGTTATTTTCTCAGTTTAGAGCGAACTTTTGGTTTAGAAGGTTTTGGAGCGAAACTATTTCAGGTAGTTAATGGGAGTGCCACCGATACGTCGAAAATTGCTCGGATACCGGGAGAATTAGAAGCTTTACAGGTGCAACCCTTGCGGAAAAAATTATTACTAGATTTAGGGACTTTGGGGATTGATTTAGATAATTTGGAAGGAATGACCCTCGGTCCAAGATTAGCTGATGGTAGTCGCTCTTTGATTTTGGTCAGTGATGATAATTTTAATCCGAATCAGGTCAATCAGTTTTTACTATTTCGACTCAAGGAAAAATAAACAAGAGATGGTTAATTGCCTCACCTATCCCCTTCTGGGAGAAGGATTGAGGTGAGGAATACCAATAAAGAAAAATGGGATAAATAGTCGGTTTAAAGACACAACGGCCGGTTAATAATCACTTTTTTCGATATCTTTGCGAATATCATTCAGGTCAATATAGCGATCGGTGGCATTTCGCAATTCCCTAGCGATCATCCCTTCCGTAGAAACTACGGTAATATGAGTATTTTTAGAGCGCAATAGTTCGATCGCTCGTTCAAAATCGCCATCACCGCTAAATAAAATCACGCGATCATATTGATCGACGGTATTAAACATATCGACGACAATTTCGATATCTAAATTAGCTTTCTGGGAAAAACGACCGGAACTATCATCATAATATTCTTTCAAAATTTTTGTTCTCACTGTATAACCCAAACTAATTAAAGCATCGCGAAAACCTCTTTGATCTTGGGAATCTTTTAAACCCGTGTACCAAAAGGCATTAATTAACATAATATTTGGGTCGTTGGTGAAGTAATTTAACACCTTGCGCGGGTCAAAAAACCAACCATTTTTTTGTTGAGCATAAAACATATTATTGCCATCCACAAAAATCGAAAGGCGATCTTTCGGACGGGTGCCACCATTACAATGACAAAGACCGGCTTCTGTCATACAAAATACATACCTAATTTTTTATACAGTTTAACTATAAAATTACTTTTTAGTAATTTTACGGGGGAAAACGACTATTCTTTGAGGAATAGCGGTGATTTGAGAGCAAAAGGATAGCAACTAAAATAAAAATTAGCTTTTTTGTCTAAGTAGGGAGGCGTAATTATTTGTAGGATGGGTTAGCGGTAGCGTAACCCATGCGGGCGTTGGGTTTCATGTTTCAACCCAACCTACGTTCATCTTATATTTAATTCCACCCACTCACTTAGGAGACAAATTAGATAATAGTTTCGGAATAATTAAAAGTGATAATAGGGGGATTGTACAGTAATTAGGTCATTTTGATAATCTTTCTCGATAGATGGGTATCAACAAGGCTGGTTAGATCAGGTAGGAACACCAATCACTCCAACCTCCAGAATATAGCTTAACATTCTCGTATCCGGCTAGGGTCAGGGAAAAGATATTGACACAGGCTGTCACTCCCGAACCACAGTAGAGGATAATTTCTCGATCGCCTTGCCGCTCTTGCCAACGTTGTGTTTGCTGGGCCAGGGGTTGAGAAAAACCCTGACTATCGGTGACTTCTAACCAAGGATAATTAAGCGCCCCCTCGATGTGGCCGGCGATCGGATCGATCGGTTCCCTTTCGCCCCGATAGCGATCGCTTTCCCTGGCATCAATTAACACCACTCCCCCTTGCTCTTTTTGCCTTTTTACCTCCTCGATCGTCACTACCCAATCCTGTTGAACTTGGGGGAGAAAAGCACCGGTTTTCGGCACAGGTATCTGATTAGAGACGGGATAACCGGCATTTAACCAATTTTGCCAACCACCATCGAGAATGCTGACTCGTTCATGGCCGAGATAACGTAATAACCACCAGAGACGACTGGCAAAGGCAAAACGGGAGGAATCGTAGGCGATCACATGGGTTTGACCAGAAATCGCCCCTAAAGAGCTTAATTTAGCGGCTATCGTCTGCGGATTCGGTAAAGGATGACGGCCGCCATGACGGGCAATGGGAGCCGATAAATCGCGATCTAGGTGTAAATAGAAGGAATTTTCAATATGATTGGCTAAATACTCTTGATAACCGAGATCGGGATCGTTTAATTGAAAACGACAGTCAATAACCATCAGATCGGGGCGATCGAGATTGTTCACTAACCAACTAGGAGAAACGAGGGGTGCGATCGGATTCATGGCGGGAAAATTGTTTAATAATTAACAGACAGTTGCGCTGATCTTCGCTGCGAGTATAACTGAGTTGATCGGCGATTTTTTCGAGGATCGGCAGTCCTTGCCCATGACCGGAGAAACTATGGTCAAGATGGGCGTTTTTCTCGATAAAGCCCTCTAAATCGAAGGCGGAACCCCGATCCCAGATGCGAAGTTCCATCTGGTGGGGGGCAATCTCGATCTCGATCTCGATCGGGATTTCGGGGGGTAGGTGTCGGTGAGCGTGACGGACAGCATTGGTAAAACCTTCGGCAAGAGCAAGCTGACACTGGAGCCAGTCTTTTGGGGAAATGCCCGCCGGTTTAAGTTGCTCAAAATATTTTAAAACGGTATCTAAGGACCTGAGATCGCTATCTACCTGAAAAGAAATCTTCACCCCCGGCTTACCTCTCCAATGCCTTACGCTAGAAGTTATACCATTTTTCCCAAACTATGACTGATGTGTTAGCTCGATTCTGGATTTAATCTTATCTTGAGGGACAAGCAAAGTCATCTGTCAGGGAGTCGGGGGTAGGCAGTAAGATTGAGATAGTCGAGTTACAAAAAAGATGGTACGAATTCTAGTAATTGATGATGATGGAGTAATTCAAACGTTTTTGAGCCGCGCTTTGCGGAAGGAATACGAGGTTTTTATTGCCAGTGATGGGGAAGAGGGATTAAAGCAAGCGGGGCAACTAAAACCAGCGATGATTATTTGTGATTGGATGATGCCGGGGATCGATGGGTTGGAAGTTTGCCGGCAAATTAAGCTCAATCCCCAACTGTCAACGACTTTTTTTATCCTCTTAACTTCTTTGGGATCGGTGGAGGATCGGGTCAAGGGATTGGATGCGGGGGCCGATGATTTTTTGTGTAAACCGATCGAGATTAATGAGTTAAGAGCGCGCGTGCGGGCGGGAATTCGTTTGCATCAATTAAGTCATGATCTGCAAGCGCAAAAACAATTACTAGAAATGGAGTTAGCGGAGGCGGCGGATTATGTGCGATCGCTGTTACCCGAACCTTTCATTTCTCCAAAACTTGCTATCGATTTTCGCTTCCTTCCTTCTCGTCAATTGGGGGGGGATGGATTTGATTATTATTGGTTAGATAATGACCATTTGATGTTATATCTTTTAGATGTGGCTGGCCATGGTTTGCGAGCGGCTTTACCTTCCCTTTCGGTGATTAATTTACTCCGTTCTCATGGTTTAAGTCAGGTGAATTACTATCAACCTAATCAGGTTTTACAAGGGTTAAATCAAGTTTATCAAATCAGTCCTAAGAATGATAAATATTTTACTATCTGGTACGGAATTTATGATCAGAAACAACAACAGTTAACCTATGCCAGTGCCGGTCATCCCCCGGCAGTTCTCCTGACTCAAAAACCTTTTGGCCAGATGATTGAAACCAGACTGAAAGCACCAGGGTTTCCCATCGGGATGTTTCCAGAAGCAGAATATATCAATCATGTTCAATCCCTGAATTTCTCCGGTAGCCTTTATCTTTTTAGCGATGGAATTTACGAGATCGATTGTGCTGATGGTAGGATTTGGGGACTAGAGAACTTTATTCAATCTTTACGAAATTATCACTGTAATTACGCCAAAAATCTCGATAATTTTATTGAAGAAATTCAAGCTTTACAATTCGATGGTAATTTTAATGACGATCTTTCGATCATGCAGGTGGATTTTCGTTAATTAACCTCCGAGGATTTTTTGTTCCAATTCTTCTCGGTTATTAAAAATTTCAAAAACTCGATCCATATCGGTCAATTCAAATAACATTTTTATCTGATCATTAATCGAGCAGATCAATAGTTTCCCCCCCGCAGAACGCACGGTTTTCAAGGATAAAACTAGAGCGCCTAAACCAGAACTATCCATAAAGGTGACATCCTTGAAATCAACGATAATCACCTCTGAACCTCCCTGCACAGCTTCAGCAATTTCTTGGCGAAATTGGCTGGCTTGGTTGCCATCTAAAATACCCGATGGTTGCATAACTTTAATCGCAGAACTCATAAAAAAAAGGAAAAATTAAATGTTTTCTACCTGCTCACTCATAACTGCTCGCTGAAATCTGCTGACAGCAGCTAATCTTTAACTATTTTTAACATATTAAGGCCAAGAAAAGCGCAAAATTAAAAATAGGAATTTTTGAAACTGCATGGAAAGTTACGATGTCATCCTCATCGGTGCGGGGCATAATGGTTTAGTTTGTGCCGCCTATCTCCTCAAAGCCGGTTATCGCGTCCTCCTTCTTGAACAACGTAGCGTACCGGGAGGAGCGGCTACCACAGAAGCGGTTATCCCAGATCTGGCCCCCGATTTTAAGTTTAATCTCTGTGCGATCGATCACGAATTTATCTTTTTAGGACCAGTAATTGAGGAATTAGACCTAAAACGCCACGGATTAGAGTATTTATTCTTCGATCCTACCGTTTTCTGTCCCCATCCCTCTGGCCAATATTTTCTTTCCTATCGCTCTCTGGAAAAAACTCACGCCGCAATTGCCCAGTTTTGTCCGCGAGATGCCGATCGCTACCTTCAGTTTATCGACTATTGGGCGCAGTTGATGAATGCGATCGCTCCTTGGTTTAACGCTCCGCCTCAAGATTTGCTCAGAATCGCCCGCAATTATAACTCTAGTGCCTTAGCTAGTGTCTGGAAAGCGATCGGCTCAAAAAAGAAACTGCTCGACTTCATCCGCACGATGATTACTTCCCCCGAAGATGTCCTCAATGAGTGGTTTGAGAGCGAATTTGTCAAAGCACCCTTGGCTCGTCTAGCGGCAGAAATTGGTGCTCCTCCCTCCCAAAAAGGCATTACCTCCGGGATGATGATGATGGCGATGCGTCATTCCCCCGGGGTGGCTCGCCCTCGTGGTGGTACGGGCGCACTAACAGAGGCTCTGGTGAAATGTGTTGTCAGTCTCGGTGGGGTGATTTTAACCGAGCAGAAGGTTAAACAGATTCTAATGGAGGAAGGACAAGCGATCGGGGTTAGGGTGGACTCTGGACGGGAATATCTGGCAAAAGCGGGTGTTATCTCTAATATTGACGCTAGACGAGTCTTTTTACAGTTAGTCGCCCCCGCCGATGTGGATGCCGCCGATCCGGAATTGCGAGAAAGGGTAGAACGGCGAATTGTCAATAACAATGAAACAATTCTTAAAATTGATTGCGCCCTCGCCGAAGCACCAAGGTTCGAGGCTTATGATCACAAAGAGGAGTATTTACAGGGAACGATTCTCATCGCCGATTCCGTGCGTCACGTTGAACAAGCCCACGCTTTAACGATTTTGGGGCAGATTCCCGACGAAAATCCCTCGATGTACCTAGATGTACCCACTATTCTCGATCCCTCCATGGCTCCCCAGGGCAAGCATACCCTCTGGATCGAATTTTTTGCCCCCTATCAGATTGCCGGGGCCGAGGGAACGGGATTAAACGGCACGGGATGGACGGAAGAATTAAAAAATCGCGTGGCCGATCGAGTTCTTGATAAACTGGCCGATTATGCCCCCAATCTCAAATCTTCGATCATTGCCCGTCGGGTGGAAAGTCCGGCCGAATTAGCTAATCGTTTGGGTTCCTATAAAGGTAATTACTATCATCTTGATATGACTTTAGATCAGATGATTTTCCTGCGTCCTTTGCCGGAAATAGCTAACTACAAAACCCCGATTAAAAACCTTTATTTAACTGGGGCAGGAACTCACCCCGGCGGCTCAATTTCGGGAATGCCGGGGCGCAATTGCGCTCAAGTTTTCCTGCGGGAGCAAAGCACTTTTCTGCAAAGATTATTCAACTAAATCACCTCCTCCCCAAAATCCCGATCCCTCACGGGGGGACAGAGAGCCTGAAAAGTTTACAGGGTGTGGGGTGTAGGGGGTGGGGGTAGGGAAAAATTTTTGACTTGCCCTTACAGGTCAAAACGATCGATGATTGAGAAAAGAAGGTGATTGTCTTGATATTGGGCTAATCATCCCTGACAATATCAGATCAAAAGCGATAGCCTTTGATGTTTTAATAGATTTGAGGTTGAAAATTATCAGGAATATCGAGTTCAAATACTTGGTCATGAATCCGAGCCACATAAAACCCTTCTCGCAGAATTTTT
>NZ_JACJQV010000165.1 GCF_014696875.1 Microcystis wesenbergii FACHB-1317
TCTGTGGCTTTTTTATGATTTCCATTTTTTCTCCCATCTTCTAGACTTTCTAAATTGTTAGGATCGCCGTGAACACACCAAGGGGCGACCGTTTTGAGTGAACAGCCAATAAACTCAGCTATTTCTCGTTGAGTTTTTCCGTCGTTTAGCAAGAGAAACATTAAAATTCTTTCCCTAACCTCTGCTCTTTCTTCTTCTTTAAGAGCTTTTTGTAAGTTTTTCTTTTCTTCTAAGTCTAGGAAATCTTTGGCTGGCATAAGTAGGATTTTTCTCAAGTTACTATTTCTATTTTAGGTGGTTTAAGTGCGTTTTAGCTTAATAATTGAGATGAAACCACCTAGATAAGGAATAAAAACATGGCTAAAATTGCCTCGATTACTGCCAGAGAAATTCTTGACTCCCGCGGTAATCCCACAGTGGAAGTGGATGTAATCTTAGATGATGGTAGCAAAGGCAGAGCCGCCGTGCCTTCGGGGGCATCTACGGGGATTAATGAAGCTTGGGAGTTGCGAGATGGTGATGATAAACGCTACGGTGGCAAAGGAGTGTTAAAAGCAGTAGCCCACGTCAAGGGAGCGATCGCCAATGCCCTGCAAGGAGCCGAAGCCAGCCAACAAACAGCGATCGATCAAACCATGTTAGAACTCGATGGTACAGCCAATAAGAAAAATTTGGGAGCCAATGCCATTTTGGGAGTGTCTATGGCAGTGGCTCGGGCAGCGGCTGCTTCTGAAAATATGCCTCTATATCGTTATTTGGGCGGTGAGGAAGCGAATCTCTTGCCAACTCCCTGTTTTAATATCCTTAACGGCGGTGTTCATGCCGATAACACCGTTGATTTTCAGGAGTATAAATTAGTTCCCGTCGGTGCGCCCAGTTTTAGGGAAGCTTTACGCATGGGGGCGGAAGTCTACCACGTTCTCAAATCGATTTTAAAACAAAAAGGTTACTATACCGGTGTCGGTGATGAGGGGGGTTTTGCCCCTAGTTTAAAGGCTAACGTGGAGGCGGTAGAGTTAATTTTGGCTGGAATTGAAAAAGCCGGTTACAAACCGGGAGAAGATTTTGCCATCGCTCTGGATCCTGCCACTAGCGAACTTTGGCGTGATGGCGGTTACTACGAATTTTTCAAATCCGATCAAAGTCGGAAATCTTGCGAGGAAATGATCGATATGTGGGAAAGTTGGCTGAATCAATACCCAATTGTTTCCCTCGAAGATGGTTTAGGTGAAAAAGATTGGCAGGGTTGGCAAGAATTGACCAAACGATTAGGCGATCGCATTCAACTGGTAGGAGACGATATTTTCTGTACCAATCCGAAAATTATTCGGGAAGCGATCGATCGAGGTGTTGCCAATGCCTCTTTAATTAAAGTCAATCAGATCGGCAGCGTCACGGAAACCCTAGAAGCGATTAAAATCGCTCGTTCTGGCGGTTATACTGTCTATATTAGCCATCGTTCTGGGGAAACTCCCGATGATTTTATCGCCGATCTTTCCGTTGCGACCTCGGCAGCTCAATTAAAAACTGGCGCTCCCTGTGGTGGTGAACGTCTGGCCAAATATAATCAGTTACTCCGCATCGAGGAGGAATTAGGTGCAGCCGCTCGTTATGCCGGTTGGCAGAATTTCCGCCAATAATCAGGGTTGAAGGGATAGTGAAGAGCAACAAAATCCGCTTTCTCGATCCCTCCTTGATAGCAAATCGGTTATTGGCACAAACGTTGATAAACTGTGGCTAAAGCTTGGACATCACCAACGTTACCCGGGAAAAGAACCACAGGTAAATTAGGAAAGAGGGGATGATCGGCTGCTGTACGGACCATGGAGACACCGGGGAGAATCTGACCGAGTAAACGGGCCGATTGCAGGCTTAAACCCGTACTTAAGACATCATTCGAGGTAATTCCGCCTTTACTGATTAAAAAACTGATATCACCGGGTAAACCCTTAACAATGTCCATTAACAGGGTGGAGACGGCAACCCCAAAATCAAGACGTTTCTGCACAGAAGCAAAGGTTAACTCTTGCCGACTGGTATAGATCACGGGGGTTTGTTTATTTTTGTGAATAAGCTTGACTTTTTCCAGAGCTTGTGCTAGGAGTTGCTCTCGTTGCTCAGGACGATCGCGCAATGCCGTCACATCGATTTCAACTCCGACGGTGTTGGGTTGTTGAAGCAGTTCATCTAATTGTTGGCTAGTTTTTTTGACGTGGGAACCGACGATAATTGCCCCGGCTTCCCCCGTGGGCTTATACTTACCCATAGATTCGGGTGCGATCGGTTGAGTTCCTAAATTAGCCAAAGAAGTTAAAATACTGGCGGCACTACGGAATAAAAATTTTTTTCCCTCCCCTGCGGCGGTTAAAATATCTTCAGCAAAGCGATCGAGATCCGCTTGAGTTTCCCCATCTACCACCCCACATTGATTATTTTTGAGCTTTTGCAGTCGTTCTAAACTACCTTGACGGATATCTGCCAGTAAAAATCTCTCTACATCATCTGCTTTAATTTTACCTTTCGTTTTCTCCTCCACATAATCCGGCAGATAACTGTAATGGTAGGCAAAAACCGAATCGCGAGCGAATTCCGTCTCGTGGACGGGAGTGGGAACACCATCGATGATTAAATAGTGAATACTATCGCGAGTGATTCTGCCCCCCTCAAAAAAGGCTGGAATCAGGAAATGAGCATCAAAACCGCCCAATTCTTCGGCAATAACATCAGTTTCGATCGGATAATGCCCGCGCAGGGTAGAATCGGAACGACTAACCACCAAAAAATCCTCGATTCCCTCTTTAGTTAAGGCAGTTTTCAGGTTATGACAGACTTCTCTGGTGACAGACTCGGCTTTTTCGGGGGTTAAAGCGCGAGTATTGGTCAAAACAAAGAAAATTGGCGCATTATCTGCCAATCCCAAGCGGAGAGTATCTTCATCCCACCGCATCAATAACAGACAACTATGGACTGTTTGGGAACCTGTCGGGTCATCATCTAAGACTATAATTTTAGGTCTATTATTGCTCATATATTTTTTATCAGGATGGGAGGGACGAAGGAACCAAGAGAATCTGGTTAATAGTTTATCGGGTTCTGGTTCCCCATTAAAGTCGTCCCCTCCCTAAGCAACCGCTATCAATCTTGATCACAATCTGTCCAATATAGGATAAGCTATACCATGATTCATACAGTGACGAAGTTGAGCGCGGGAGACTTCCCCTTGAATACGTTAATTCACCCCACTGCGGTTATCCATCCGTCGGCAAAACTTGATCCAAAGGTTAAAGTTGGCCCCTATGCTGTGATCGGGGCCAATGTGGAAATTGAAGCTGATACAATTATTGATGCCCATGTGGTCATTGAGGGTCCGACTAAAATTGGCAAGGGTAATCATATTTTTTCTGGGGCTGTTATTGGTAATGAACCACAGGATTTAAAGTATAAAGGGGGCGAAAGTAGCGTAGAAATTGGTGATCATAACCAAATTCGCGAGTTTGTCACGATTAATCGTGCCACAGATACGGGAGAAGTTACCCAAATTGGCAATAATAATTTATTAATGGCCTATGTTCACGTTGCCCATAATTGTATTTTGCAAGATAACATTATTATCGCTAATAGTGTCGCCTTGGCTGGTCATGTCCAGATCGAATCAAAAGCAGTTATCGGGGGGGTTTTAGGAGTACATCAATTTGTTCATATTGGCAAAATGGCCATGTTAGGAGGAATGAGTCGTATTGATCGCGATGTTCCCCCTTTTACTTTAGTGGAAGGCAATCCCTGTCGGGTGCGAACTCTTAATTTAGTCGGTTTACAAAGGGCCGGTTTTACCGATGAAGATTTAGCTTTACTCAAAAAAGCTTTTCGGATTATCTATCGTTCTAATATAAATCTTCAGGAGGCTTTAGAACAAGTTTCTCTCTTAACCGATAACCCCCATGTTCAACATCTCTGTCAATTTTTACAATCCTCTACCACCGGAGAAAAACGTCGCGGTTTAATTCCGGGGAAATAATTTTTTTATTGAGGAACAGGGTGTGGGAAGTGGGGAAGTGGGGAAGTGGGGTGTGGGGTGTGGGGTGTGGGGTGTAGGGTGATGGGGAAGTGGGGAAGTTGGGAAGAATAAATAAAAATAATCTCCTGAATCCTGAATCCTGTCTCCTGTCTCCTGAATCCTGAATCCTGACTCCTGAATCCTGAATTCTTTTATTATCAAATAATTATCCAAATGCGTATATTTATTAGTACGGGTGAGGTATCGGGTGATTTACAGGCAGCCATGCTGATTGAATCCCTTTTTAAACTAGCTAAAATTCAGGAAATTGAGTTAGAAATTTTTGCCCTAGGTGGCGATCGCATGGAGTTAGCCGGAGCAAAAATGTTGGGTAAAACCACTCGACTGGCTGCCATGGGATTAATTGAATCTATCCCCTTTATTTGGCCAACTTTACAACTACAAAAACGAGCAAAAGAGTTTTTTAGAGATAATCCCCCTGATATCATTATTTTAATTGATTATGTGGGGGCAAATGTGGCGATCGGTCAGTCGGCTAAAAAAATTATTCCCGATGTCCCAATTATTTATTATATTGCCCCACAGGTGTGGATTTGGTCGGAAGAAAATATCCCCTCAGCTAAACTCAGAGCCACAGCAGAAAAGTTATTTAATACGGAAAAATTAATCGCCGTCACCGATAAATTATTGGCAATTTTTCCTGCCGAAGCTCGTTTTTTTGAAACAAAAGGTTTACCAGTAACTTGGGTGGGACATCCTTTAGTTGATCGTATGGCTAATGCTCCCAATCGCCAAGAAATGCGGCAAAAATGGGCAATAAAACCCGAAGAAACAGTGATCGCTTTGTTACCTGCTTCCCGTCAACAGGAGTTTAAATATCTCGTGCCGACGGTGTGCGCTGCTGCCCAAAAATTACAGGAAAAAATTCCCGATATTAAGTTTTTAATTCCCGTTCCTCTAGCTTTATACGAACCCAAAATGCGAGAATTAGTGGCGGAATATGGATTAAATGCGGTGATTATGGAACGAGATCAGACTTTAGAAGCGATTGCTGCGGCCGATCTGGCTGTGGCTAAGTCTGGTACAGTTAATCTCGAAATTGCTTTATTAAATGTGCCGCAGGTGGTGGTTTACCGTTTAAGTGCAGTTACTGCTTGGATTGCCCGCAATATTATGAAGTTTTCTGTACCATTTGTCTCACCGGTAAATTTAGTTTTAATGCGAGAAATTGTTCCCGAATTATTACAAGAGGAAGCTAACCCAGAGAGAATTATGCAGGAATGTCTAGATTTATTATTAAATCAGCAACGTCGCCAAAAAATGTTAGATGAATACGCAGAAACCAAGGCCGGTTTAGGAACAGTAGGCAGTTGCGATCGAGTGGCGCAAGAGGTGTTTAAAATAGGCCTATTGTAAAAATCAAAAATTGTTGTTAGGGTTAGGAGTCAGTAGCCAGTAGTCAGTAGTCAGTACCGATGCCACAAGTTACACCGCCAAACAAGAAAATATTCTGATCCTAAATCTGGTTATTAAAGACTGATTATTTATTCCCCTTTTTGCATGAGTGCATGAGTAGAAAATGGGTTTCTCGGAGAAACCCGTTTTCTGTGCGTTACTCAACGGATTTAGTATAACTATCAGTTTTGTTTTTTTGCCATCAGCAATCAACTATTTCTGCTATCTAGCTGACGGCTGACGGCCTACTGCTAATTAACGCTGGATTTGGTCAAAAATCGCCCCATCAGCGAAGAATTTTTTCTGGATCGCATCCCAGCTACCAACCGCAGTATAGGGGAACAGATTCGACACTTTTGGATATTGTTTACTAAACTCTTTAGCCACATTAGCATTAACGGGACGGAAACCCACCTTGGCGAATTCCCGCTGCGCTTCCGGAGTAAAGAGAAATTGGGCAAAAGCTGTCGCTACTTCCCGGGTTTTGCGTTTATCAACTATTTTATCCACTACGGCCACCGGTGGATCGATCGAAACATTGACCGAAGGAATAGTATAGGAAAATCCGGTTTCTCCTTTTTGACGGGCCAGAATCACCTCGTTTTCGTAGTTAAGCAGCACATCCCCCTGATCCTGTTTAAAGAAGACATCGCTGGCTTCCCGGGCATCTTTGGGTAGTACAGGCACGTTTTTATAGACATTGCGGACGAAATTGGTCGCTTGTGCTTCACTGCCGCCGGTCCGAGTTACCGATCCCCACAGGGCCAGAAAATTCCACCGGGCTACCCCAGAGGTTTTCGGGTTGGCAGTAATGACTTTAATCCCCGATTTGGCTAGATCTGGCCAGTTGCGGATTCCTTTGGGATTGCCCTGACGAGTAACTAAAGCTACCACGGAACGAGTGGCGATGGCATTGTTGGGTAATTCTTTCTGCCAACCGGGGTTAACTAAACCCGCTTTTTGCAGGCGTTCCACGTCGGAACCGATAGCCAAATTTACCACATCTGCATCTAATCCGTCGATAATAGCGCGGGTTTGGGAACCAGAGCCGCCATAGCTCTGTTTAATCACCACATCCTGTTTTTTCTCTCTTTTCCATTTGTTGACGAATAGAGGAATGATTTTTGAGTAGGCCGATTGAGTCACAGCGTAGGAAACTAGGGTGATTTCCACGGTTTGTTGTTTAGCTTGCTGTTTATCCGGACTTGCCAGCAGATTACTCGATGCCGATAGGGGACTAGAAGCTAGTCCGATTCCCGTTGTGACGACGGCAGCCGTAGCTAGAGAAATAAAGGGTAAGAGGGTTTTCGGTTTTGGGGATCTAGGATCAGGGATCACGATGTCATCGGCTCCTTTGTTTATTTATGGGAGATTGCTAGGTATTTTCTCTGAAATTGTATTCTATACGAAATAAAAAACATTTTCAATACATCGAAGAAGAAAATATACTGTTTGGGTTAGATGCAAAGAAATCAAGCCATTAATAGCTTGATTTACTGAAAAAACTGGAAAAAATTGCTCTTTACTGCTTCAGTGTCCCTTTAAATTTGCCTGAAGCATCTTTATGCTTCCAAAATAGAGATTTTATTGTCTTTATGGAGAGGAAAGAATTTTTTAGCGATCAAAAACCTCTCCCTAGGTGGGTTCACCAGTGAAGTTAGCGAACTTTAGCAACTATTACCCTAAAATTGAAGCGGTCTAACGACTTCCATCAATGTGCAGGCTGCGTTCCCCAAAAATCCCGCATTAGGGAACGCACCTTACAGCTACGGCGACTGCACTTATTGACCTCGCCCTGGCTTACAGTCGGCAAAACTTAATGCTTCTGTGTCTAAAAAACTAGCGATCGCCATCTCAATAATCGCTTCAACGGGATAATCAATTTCAGTAGCGCGAGCAATCAAAGCATCCTGAATCCAGTCTGGTAAGCGTCTTAAAATAATTTCTGCATCAGTGGACGAGATTTGCTCTGAAAGTTTCGCTTGCATGGGTTAGGACTCCATAGGAATTTGAACATTATACGGTGGCTCAGTCGCCCTCAAAATGATCGCCTCTAGTTCTAATAGTAGCGCAGGGTTTTTCGAGTAAGGTATTGTCTGCACTGCTATGCGTACATCTTCGCTGTTGTATTGATCCAGCCAAGCCCACAAAAAAGCTTTGTGTCCACCTTTAAAACGACCCCGTAAACTTTTGGTTTTACCAATGTAAAGCAATCCCTGATATCTATGCCTGACTGCGTAAATGCCAGGACAATCAGGAATGTTGCTAAAATCCCGGCTCAAGGGTTGGCATTGCTCAAAGGGAGTAAAAGCAATTGCATCCAAGACGCTTCTTGCTTGGTTTTGTATTTCAGAGTTGTTCGTTGGCACGGAAGGTAGATTGTCGGTTGTCGAACTGATCATGCCACAGAAAAAGATGCTTTACATTTCATTAACGCACCCCACCGGCGTACTGCTAGGCCGTGCCTTCGGCATCGCACCTAACCTCACAGCTTCAATCAATGTGCATGGTGCGTTCCCAAAAATCCCGCATTAGGGAACGCACCCTAGGGCTGAAACAGTCCAGTAGGGTGTGTTAGCGTTAGCGTAACGCACGAATTTTGAACATTAGATAAGGTGCGTTACATTTCATTAACGCACCCTACCAGAGCGGCGATCTGCTAGGCAGTGCCTTCGGCATCGCACTGATTCCGAAACTCGTTTATCTGAACAAATCACGCTCCAAAGGTAAAATTTGTATACTTTTATACATATTGATTTCCCAACTATGCTCAAGCTACAGTGCGTTAACATCCGGCAAGCGGTTTTGGGTTTGTGCCATAACTGATAGCCCAGCGACCTAACGGCTAAGTTGAGCGGCGGCTAATATCCTTTGCACCACTATCAATATCTCTCGCTCGTCCGCTCCAACGTTTTGTTAGACCGTGTTTTCGAGATAAAGTTACAACTTCTCTGCCACTTTCAGCTTGTTGCTTTTGCAAATCAGCAAAGATGGCTTTCAAGTCATGATTGAATGACCGAGAGTACTCTTCACGAATTCTGTGGATCTCTTCCACAATCTCATCCTGAAACATAATCAACCTCCGAGAAGTTCATAGGGTGTACAAAGAATCGGTAACTCATATCCAAAATCAAGGCTGATCTCTGCCAACTTTCCCTGAATTTGAGCGTTGGCAATGTGCTTACAATTCCATGTCAGCAAATAATCCATGCCGTGAACGGTTGCGGCGGCGATATGAACAGCATCAACATCAGCTTTTGCGGGAAGGTTGCTGCGTTCCAAAAATTGCTCTGCTAAATCCAGCACAGATTGGTTCAAGTCGAGTAAAAATAGATTGCTAAGAATTTCTAGTCGTTGAGATGCGATCGCATCATCGCCTTGGGAAGTTTCTCTCACGACTGCCTGAGACGAATATAATTGGAAGTCACTGCGGCGAGTATCCCACCACTCCCTCGTCACCTCAATATTAGCCGCCACAATAATATCTCTGCTGGGTCGAGCAGTAAGATAGCCTAAAATACTGGTTTCAATATAGACGGTTTCACTCACATCACTTTAATAAAATTTTTCTATCTCTCATCTTACAGCATTTGAGCTTTATTTTGAGAGTTTACGGGGAGATTGGTGCGTTACATTTCATTAACGCACCCTACAAGATCGCACTGAAACAATCGCTGTAGCCTGTGTTAGCGTTAGCGTAACGCACGAATTTTGAACATTAGATAAGGTGCGTTACATTTCATTAACGCACCCTACCAGATCGCACTGAAACAGTCCAGTAGGGTGTGTTAGCGTCAGCATAACGCACGAATTTTGAACATTAGATAAGGTGCGTTACATTTCATTAACGCACCCTACCAGATCGGCGATCTGCTAGGCAGTGCCTTCGGCATCGCACTGATTTGTTCAAAGTTTTCTCGTTGTGCGACTGTCAGATGAACTTTATCTCGCCTACATCTTCCCATGATTGATGTCCTCAGTTGAGCTTATCTATTGCCCTATTTTAGCTGTGTCAGTCCAGTAGGGTGTGTTAGCGTCAGCGTAACGCACGAATTTTGAACATTAGATAAGGTGCGTTACATTTCATTAACGCACCCTACCAGATCTAGAAACGAATCGCACCTTTACATCTCACCAAAACTTAGCGATTAGGGAAATTGGGAAAGCGAGTGCGGCATCCGCGATTGATCAAGCCATACCATCCCCAAGCGGCACATTCAATCGGGCGAGTCTCTTGAGGTCGGGAAACAACCGTATAGTC
The DNA here is from genome assembly GCF_014696875.1 of Microcystis wesenbergii FACHB-1317. GTDB lineage: Bacteria > Cyanobacteriota > Cyanobacteriia > Cyanobacteriales > Microcystaceae > Microcystis > Microcystis wesenbergii_A. The sequence goes on from NZ_JACJQV010000165.1 coordinate 9,732, forward strand.
GCAAGAGACATAGCCGTTACTGTCGCTATCTATTGCCTGACAGTTCGCTCCTTTTAGGTCTTCTCTAAGAACGGAATTAACATGGTCTCTCAGTTGATTTTCGGCAAAACTCCTGCCCAAAAAAATCTGTCCTAGGAAAGAAACGGCGCTGATTGCGAGAATGCCGACAATAATAGTATTGACTAAGAGTTCAATTAGGGTGAAACCTTTGTTAGCCTTCTTGTTGGCGATTTTGAGCAGCAGTTTGGTTTTGAAGTTAGCGTTCATGATTTTTCCTGAGTACAGGTGTTGGATTTGCTTCTGAACAATAAAACTGTTTCTATTCGTTTATTTAGGCTGAAGAGGCTTAACTATGCGTGAAATTTAAATTTCTTTACAAAAAGCTGGATGCCAACTATAGCAGTTATCTTAGCGTTGGGTTTCATGCTTCAACCCAACCTACGTTCATCTTATATTGGGACTTAGGCATTTTCGGGCAGCAAAAAAGGCTCAAACCATTACGGGACAAAGGGTTAACCTCGATTTATGATTTTCCTTGATCTATCTGGGTTTCAGCGATTTTGGGCTTCTCGAAGTAAATCCCAAGCAGGGATTGGGGTTGAGGCTTTTCTCGATTTGTTTTTTGTCTAAGTCCCAATATTTAATTCCACCCACCCACTTAGGACTTGTATTAGGGAACGCACCCTACAGCGATAGCGTACTGCTACGCAGTGCCTTCGGCATCGCACTGCCCCCCCTAATTGAGCGCCACCAATCGGCATGATTCGTAATTATGCGGCAACCACTGACAATGAGCGGCAAGTCTCTTCTGATAGTATTGCCGATCGAGAATGGCTCAGGAAGAGATCGCCAAAATAGTTTAAAAATCGGCCGAGAATTTCTAGGATAGAAGTAAAGACCATCCTTGCCTACCTTTTCTATGATCCTAGCCGCCGAAACTGGACTAAAAACCGCTACTCTAGACGTAAAAGGCATGAAATGCGCTGGCTGTGTGAGTGCCGTAGAAAGACAACTCAGCCAAAATCAAGGGGTAAAATCGGCCCAAGTTAATCTAATCACGGAAATTGCCGTGATTGAATACCAACCAGATGCGATCGCACCAGAGCAGTTAGCCGCAAAATTAACCGCGATTGGATTCCCCACCCAACCGCGCAGCTCATCGACTCCCCTTTCTCAACAAAATCAACGGCTGCAAAACCAACAAAAAGAACGGCAACAACAATTATACCGATTAGCGATCGCTTGTTGTTTACTGGTTTTTTCCCTGATTGGTCACTTACACCACATCGGGGGACCAGAAATCCCCATCCTTCAAAGTATTGCTTTTCACTGGACTTTAGCCACCCTAGCCATTTTATTCCCCGGCCGCGATATTTTCATCGATGGTTGGCGGGGATTACGGCACGGGATGCCAAATATGAACACTCTCGTTAGTTTAGGCACAGGTAGCGCCTATATAGCCAGTTGTTTGGCTCTTATCTTCCCTAATCTCGGTCTAGAGTGCTTTTTCGATGAACCGGTCATGCTGTTAGGTTTTATTCTCCTCGGACGGACTCTAGAAGCGCATTCCCGTCATCGCGCAGCCGCAGACTTAGAAGCGCTTACCTCCCTACAACCGGCAGTGGCTCACCTGATTGGTAGTACAGATGACCGTGTGGGCGTGGCGATTCCGGTGGAACAGCTGCGCGTCGGGGAATGGGTGCGCGTCTTACCCGGGGAAAAAATTCCCGTGGATGGGGAGATTATTCAGGGAAGAACCACGGTAGATGAAGCTTTATTAACGGGGGAATCGCTGCCGGTGGTTAAGGAAATGGGAGATTTAGTCATTGCCGGCAGTTTCAATCTCTCTGGTGCGATCGCCGTACAAACTCGTCAGGTGGGGACCGATACCACCCTAGCTAAGATTATCGCAGCCGTGGAATCAGCCCAAACTCGCAAGGCCCCGGTACAGAAGATAGCGGACCGGGTAGCGGGTTATTTTGCCTACGGAGTCATGATAATTGCCCTAATTGTGCTGCTCTTTTGGTATTTTTGGGGAACTAGGCTCTTTCCAGAGGTGTTAGGGTCAACCACAGGACACCACGAGATGATTCAACCCACTTCTCCCCTACTTTTGTCCCTAAAATTAGCGATTTCTGTGCTTGTGGTCGCTTGTCCCTGCGCTCTCGGTTTAGCCACACCAACGGCCCTACTGGTGGGAACCAGTTTAGCAGCCGAACGGGGTATTTTAATTAAAGGGGGCGATGTTTTGGAAACCGTCTCGCAACTGCAAACGGTGGTTTTTGACAAAACGGGAACCCTTAGCCAAGGTCATCCGGAAATTACCGATTGTTTGAGTTTTTCTGAGCTTAATCCCCTGGAAATTCAACAATTAGCGGCAGTAGTGGAGAGTGGTACTAATCATCCTCTTGCTCGGGCGATTTTAGACGCAGTTACTCCCCCTACTAATCTGACGGGGGAAGATTTTCAAACTGTGGCCGGATTGGGAGTTTCTGCAAGGGTGCAGGGGTCGAAAATTGTTCTAGGAAATCGGCAATGGTTGGCACAGAACGGCATTAAAATCGATGAAACCATCCCCAGTATTCAAGAGCTTTTACAAGCGGGTAAAACGGTGATTTATCTGGGGATGGAAGAACAATTACTCGGCGCGATCGCTTTTCAGGATCGATTACGTCCTGATGCTCAAACAACCGTTAATCAGTTGCAAAAACTCGGTTTAGAGGTGATTTTACTCAGTGGTGATCGCCAAGAAGTGGTGACAGCGATCGCTAATAGTTTGGGTATTAGTCAATTTTATGCCCAAGTTGCTCCCGCCGAAAAATCGGCCTTAATTGCCGACCTACAGACAAAAGAGGGCAAAATCGTGGCTATGGTCGGGGATGGTATCAATGATGCTCCCGCCCTAGGACAGGCTAACATCGGTATTGCTCTGGCCGGTGGCACGGAAGTGGCCATGGAAACAGCCGGGATCGTTTTAATTAGCGATCGCCTGGAGGATGTGGTGCAATCTCTGCATTTAAGTTTGGCCACATGGCAAAAAATCCGACAAAATCTTTTTTGGGCTTTGGGTTATAATACCTTTGCTATTCCCATTGCCGGTGGCTTATTACTGCCCCGTTGGGGTCTAGCTTTCAGTCCGGCCCTAGCAGCAGCTTTGATGGCTTTTAGTTCGGTTATGGTAGTGAGTAATTCCTTGCTTTTACGTCGTCAATTTCCCCCGCTCAAATCGACAAAGGAAGGCAAAAACTAAAGCAATTACCGATTTTTTCTCGATCAATCTATCAAGCGCCAAGAAGATCATTTTTTCATCGTCGAAGATGATAAAGACAGAACCCAAGTTCTCTTAACCGAGCGGTAATATTCACTGGGGAGAGCGCAGCATGAGTATATCTGAAGGAAAAGAACGTAGGTTGGGTTGAAGCATGAAACCCAACGCCCGATTATGTTACGCTACCGCTAACCCATCCTACAAATAATTGTGCCTCCCTACTTATATCTGAAGGAAAAGTTAGCACCCCAGTGAAATCACGGTGATAAGGTGGTATTTTTTCCCCAAGTCTTCGTCAGCTGACGAAGACAGCAACGAATCGGGTTAAGCAGTAATTCTGGTCAGGGATTGACCTTGATAATTGTTGGTAATAATCTGGTGAATAGATTGAAAAAATTGCCGACAACGATTATTAGTTCTCAGGGGCAATTCATGATTTTTTACCAATAAATCAATCTGAAGCTCCGAGCTAGTGGGAGGATGAATAAATAATTCCACTTTCACTAACTGGGGAAAGAGAGCATCGTTAGGAACTTCCGATAAAAGCAAGACATCAGGCCGGCGCTTGATGATTTCAAATTCACCCAAACTTAATATATCATCGTATAAAAACCCGGTCTGATGAGGAGAAATCCCGACAAAATAGGAACAGGAATAGCGAGCCATGGCAGGGAAAAGATGATAAATTGGTCAAGGTTAATCGGTCAAAATCAGGCCATTGAACTACTACAAAGAGCGCTTGAAATCAATTCGATCGCTCCCGCTTACTTATTCGCCGGCGCTAAGGGGATTGGACGCAATCTAGCAGCAAAATGTTTCTGTCAAGACTTGTTAACTAGAGATCGATCTCCGGAAACAAGGGAATTAATCCTGAAACGCTTTCTCGGTGGCAATCATCCCGATTTACTCTGGATTGAACCCACTTATCAACACCAAGGCAAACTGCTCACCGCAAAAGAAGCACAGGAAAGCAATCTCAAGCGCAAAGCTCCCCCGCAAATCCGCATCGAACAAATTCGCGAGATTACTAACTTTTTAAGTCGTCCTCCCCTGGAATCGGCCCGCTCTGTGGTGGTAATCGAGGAAGCAGACACCATGACGGAATCGGCGGCAAATGCGCTCTTAAAAACCCTTGAGGAACCGGGAAAAGCAACTTTAATCCTAATTGCTCCTAGTCCCTCCTCTTTACTACCTACTCTCGTTTCTCGCTGTCAACATATCCCTTTTCAGCGTCTTTCGGAAGAAAATCTCGCTCAAGTCCTGCGCTCTAACGGACACGCTCGCGTTCTCAATTATCCGGCAATTCTCGGTTTAGCTCAAGGTAGCCCAGGAGAAGCGATCGCCGCTTTAGAGTTTCTCGACAGTCTCCCCCAAGATTTACCGCGATCTTTCAGCAAGTTTCCCCTAAAACTCTCCCAAGCACTGGAATTAGCCAAAATTATCGCTCAAACTCTTGACACGGAAACCCAATTATGGTATGTGAGTTATCTTCAGTATGAGGATTGGCAACGACGACGAGAGCGATCGATTTTAGAAATCTTGGAAAAAACCCGCCGGCAGCTGTTAGCCTACGTTCAACCCCGTTTAGTCTGGGAATGCACTTTCTTGGCATTAGCCAAGCTATCCACCGCCCAAAAGTCTTAAAATTGTTATATTTATCGATCGAGTGGGGAGAAAGACTATGAAAATCAAATCCTTAGTTTTGCTGATTCTGTTAACCTTGACTACGGTTTTAGGTGCTTGTCAGGGAGGAAAAGAAGCCGAAGAACCGAAAAACGTCCCTACCACGGTGGAATCGCCGCAAAAAGACGAAGATAGCGATAAAGACGGGGAAAAGCGGCAAAAAGACGATGATAATGACCAGAATAAAGACGATGACGATGATGATGACTAGGGTTTGCGGCAAAAAGTTTGTTGGTGGGGTTAGGAGTCAGTAGCCAGTAGTCAGTAGTCAGGAGAATTAAGAATGAATAATAAGCAATTAAATCGTCTATTTACAGATTTTACGCCATTTAATCTTTATTTTTGCCGTTTTTGAACCCTTAACTAGGGTTTGCGGCAAAAAGTACGGGCGAAGCATTCGGTTAGAAAATCTACGGTTTCACCGATAGGTGATTGTCCGAATGCTTCGCCCCTACAGGACGCGGGCCGATGAAGACGCAAGGTTTTGAACGACGATTCTCTCAAAATCTTGCACCTGTTTCGCGAAAAAAGCCACAAAACTCTTACCTTGCCTACATTTCACATTTATTCAGCAAACCCTAACTAGCATAAAAAAATCGGGTGAGCTTTAACCCACCCGATCGCCTATTTATTCTAATCAACCTATAACTGTGGTACGAACTGTTCTTTTTCGGGAACGTAGGCGTATTCAGCCACAATTTGCCGGAATTCTTCCCCATCGATTGTTTCTTTTTCGATCAGCAGCTCCACCACTCGATCGATCACTTCGCGATGATCGCGGACAATTTGCCGAGAAATTTCATGACAGTGTTCCACGATCGATCGCACCTGATCATCAATGCGAGTAGCGACCTTCTCAGAATACTCGGAGCGAGTCATCAAACCGCCACCGAGGAACACTTCACCCCCTTGACTTTCTAGGGACAAAGGACCCAAATCGCTCATCCCGAAACGAGTCACCATCTGGCGGGCCATATCAGAAACCTGCTGTAAATCGCCACCGGCACCGGTAGTCACCTCATCATAGCCGAAGATTTCTTCCTCGGCTGCCCGACCACCTAAAGCACCGGAAATCCGGGCCATTAACTGCGCTTTCGTGGTTAAACCCTGTTCTTCGTTGGGAGTGAACCAAGTTAAACCCTGGGCCTGTCCCCGGGGAATCAGAGTCACTTTCTGGACGGGATCGTGATCTTTTAAGAGCGTACCCACGATCGCATGGCCTACTTCATGGTAAGCGATTAAGCGCTTGCTCTTGCTATCGACTAAAGGAGTACCTTCCATACCCGCGATAACGCGATCTACCGCGTCATCTATCTCCAGGAGGGTAATGGCATCTTTGCGACGACGGGCGGTTAAAATTGCCGCTTCGTTCAGTAAATTGGCTAAATCTGCGCCACTGAACCCCGGAGTGCGACGGGCGATCGCTTCGATGGAAACGTCGTTAGCCAGCTTTTTATTGCGGGCGTGAACGTCTAAAATCTCTAAACGACCTTTAAAATCGGGTGCATCCACGGTTACTTGGCGATCAAAACGGCCCGGACGCATGAGAGCGGAATCGAGAACATCGGGGCGGTTAGTGGCGGCAATGATGATAATTCCCGTATTCCCCTCGAAACCGTCCATTTCTGTCAATAATTGATTTAGGGTTTGTTCCCGTTCATCGTTACCACCACCGATACCGGCACCCCGTTGACGACCTACTGCGTCAATTTCATCGATAAAGATTAAACAGGGAGCATTTTCCTTGGCTTTTTTGAACAAATCGCGCACGCGAGAAGCACCGACACCGACAAACATTTCCACAAATTCCGAACCGGAAATGCTGAAGAAAGGTACACCCGCTTCACCGGCGATCGCTTTAGCCAACAGGGTTTTACCCGTACCCGGAGGACCAACTAAAAGGACTCCTTTGGGGATTTTGGCACCGACGGCGGTAAATTTCTCCGGTTGTTTGAGGAAAGTGACGACTTCCTGTAATTCTTCCTTCGCTTCGTCAATTCCCGCCACATCATCAAAGGTGATGCCGGTTTTTGCTTCCATCTGGAAACGGGCTTTTGATTTACCAAAACTCATCGCTTGACCGGGGCCGCCTGGCATATTATTAGAACGGCGGAACAGGAAAAAGAGAGCGGCAATCAGCAAAAAGGGGAAAAGTAGATTACCGAGGAATCCCCACCAAGCGCCGTCATTCCGCATCGGGTGAGCATCGAAACTAATTTTAGAATCGCGTAAACGGGCGATTAAATCGGGGGAATTGGCTGGTAAATCGACCCGTAGGCGTTGTACTCGGTTTTCTAGTTCTGGATCTAGGGCCTGTACGATCGCGGTTCGGCCTCCTTCGTAGAGATCGACGCTAACAACCCTACCACTGTCTAGGTATTCTAGAAAGCGTCCGTAGGTCATGCGGGTACTGGCGGTGTTATTGCCGATATTACTGGTGGCGGTGGCAAAAGTGCCTTGCCAGAGGAAAAAACCGACCACAAGGGCGGGCAATGTCCACAGTAAAATCGTTTTCCAGGATAGTTTCATGTTTGTTTAGTGGTTCTAGGATAAAGATTTTTGCTTAACTCATTTAGCTGTTTTTGTCAAGGATTTTACGTTATTTTTTCGAGATTAATCCCCGCAGCCAATTAAATCTTAACTAAATGTAACGTAATTCTCATAATTCTGACAAGAATGGTGACGAGAGATTTTGGCTCTCTTGGGTTTGGTGGGTAAAATGTATTCTAAGATACATTCTTCCTAGCGGGGGGGGTGGAACGAACCACAAAGACACAAAGGACACAAAGGACACAAAGATTGATCGCTTCTATAGTAAGTTAAACTGGTCGCAACGCGCTCGCTACGCGAGATCACACAGAACCTAGAAGAGCCAGATTTTTTAGTTCATTTGTTCTAGCAAGAGTCTCATGGTTTCTGCGAGCAGCTGTACTGAATTTAAACTGCCTAAAAGTAAGTAGGGAGGCACAATTATTTGTAGGATGGGTTAGCGGTAGCGTAACCCATCCTGAAAACTCAAATCCGATCCCTAATAGCTGTATCCCGTCTCCTGTCTCGGAGTCTCGGAGTCTCGGAGTCTCGGAGTCTCGACTAGGAAATTAATTTTGCACGACTACTTATCTCAACAAAATTTTTACCCTGATTTGACCTTTATTCACGAGCCAACAGGAGCTAAGTTTGCTGTGAATAGAAATTACTGTTAATGAGGAGAGTGTTTAGTGAAGTTAACGCCACTTGTGCCACCGATTAAGTGTCAAGGAATTAAAACTAAATTGGTAAAAGATGTTAAAAATATTGTGTCTGATCTGAGCTTTGGGCGTTGGATAGAACCTTTTTCTGGATCGGGAGTGGTGGCTTTTAATATTAATCCGAAAAAGGCTTTACTTGCGGATACAAATACTCATATTATACAGTTTTATAATAATCTCAAAAATCAAGTTATTACCAGTAAAACTGTGAAGCTTTTTTTGCAAGAAAATGGTCAAGCTCTTAAGGAGCAGGGAGAAAGTTATTATTATCAAGTACGAGAAAGATTTAATCAATCTCCTAATTCTCTAGATTTTTTATTTCTGAATCGCTCCTGTTTTAATGGCGTGATGAGATTCAATCGGAAGGGACAGTTTAACGTACCTTACTGTCATAAATCAGAGCGATTTTCTCAAGCATATATTACCAAAATAGTCAATCAAGTTATTGCCCTAGAAAATATTCTTATTAAAACTGATTATAATTTTCAAGTTGCTGACTTTCGAGAGACTTTATCTGATTGGCAAAAAACAGACTTGATCTATCTCGATCCTCCTTATTTAGGGAGACACGTCGATTATTTTAACTCTTGGTCTGAAGAGGATGAAGATTGTTTGGTGACTATTTTAAAGGATATTTCTTGTCGGTTTATTTTGTCCACTTGGCACAGTAATCAGTTTAGAAGCAATCCTTTAATTAAAAAAAATTGGAGTGCTGATCAGTTTTATATCTATACTAAACAGCATTTTTATCATGTGGGTTCCACAGAAAAATTACGTCATCCGATCACCGAAGCGATCATCACTAACTTTAACATTCCCTTCTTGCCAGAGCGAGGAACTGATTTGCAACAACTGTCATTATTGCCATCGACAGCAGAAAATGAGGGAGTGAGAACAGTCTAGAAGATGCCTAGTTGCTAATTCTCACTCCTTACTATTTATCCTTGGCTTTGGCGTAGATGGTCATTAATTTGGCGTTTGCGCTTTTCTTCGGGGGTAGTGCTAGTAATTTCGCCAAAATCTTCGCTACTCATGGAAAGATGGGACATTATCTTTCTTTTGCGCTCTTTAGCAGTTAATTCCGGTGAAGGAGTTACCGGCGGCGGCGCTGCCACGGGTTCCGCTGCTACCGGAGGAGTTTCCACAATTGGCAGCGGTTTTTTGGGAATATAGTCAGCACCACTGGTACTTCTGGAGAGATGATCGAGAATGCGCCGTTTGCGATCGTCAGTAGCCATAAAAATCTTTGCCAATCTAGTTTAAAGTTTTGTAACTATCACCTATTGTCAAACATCCCTATCCCCTTGAGAAGTCAAGGGAGACTTTATCTTGAGGGATTGAAGACATATAAAACCTGCGATCGCATTTATCTGGCCGTGGAACTGGGGGTCTTCTCGCCCAAGGTGATAAGATAAAAAACTAAGTCTTTGAAAATATGACAAAGGATTTATCTATCATGACACCCTCTTTAGCTAACTTTCTCTGGAGCCTTGTTTTAGGTGCGGTTATCGTCCTGATCCCTGCCACTATCGGTTTGATTTTCATCAGTCAATACGACAAGATCAAACGCACTTAATTTAATCTAACTCTAAAATGCCTAGACCAATTCCTCTGGGCATTTTAGCTAATTTTGGAACTGGCAAGAGCGATCGCACCGACTACCCGATATCCCTCTGTGCGTAAAACCTGCACAGCTTCCTCGATCGTGGTTCCTGTGGTATAAATATCGTCAATTAAGAGAATCGGCACTGATTTCGGTAAATTTTTCCCCAATTGAAAAGCCGCTTGCATCGTCTTTTTCCTTTCCTCGGCTGCCATACTAAATAAAGCTGCCGTGTTCTTAATCCGAATTAATCCGCGACTAGCCAGAGGATAACCGGTTAAACGACAAAAACCCTCGCCAATGACTTCTGCTTGATTAAAACCCCTTTCCCTTAACCTTTCTGGGTGGAGAGGGATAGGAATCACCGTCAAACGTTTATCGGTGAGGGGAGGACGAAGGAGCCAAGTTTCCCCCATGCAACTGCCTAGCAAAGAGCCGAGAGCGGGATGGCGATCGTATTTCATTTTAGCGATCGCCTGTTTTAATTTACCTTCATACCGTCCCCAGATAAACAGGGGAATAGAACCGTGCCAGAGAAAAAGCGGGTTATTCTGACGATAGGACTGTAATTGTCGCCCACAATCACGGCAAAGCTCTCGCTCGCTCTGCCGTTGACAAAGAGGACAGGGAGACTTAAGAAATAAAGCGAGAAAAGGTTCGAGCATGGGAAGCGAAAGTTTTAGCTAGATGCTGATTTCCATCGTCAAAAACGGTCAAATAATGGGGATTACTCCGCTCGATCGAAAGACTGATTCCTTGCGCTCCTTCGGACTCTAGATCTTGGAGATAACCCCCCTGATGCTCTTGTGCTTCCTCAAAGGAGGCAAAGGGACCAAAATAGTAGATACAGTGGGGATAAAGGGAGGTAATTTTCAGCCACCAAGGCGTATTATCATCAGAAATTTTATTTGTCTGCAAAAAAGATAAAATCATGTTCTGGTATTGATAGGGTACAGGGATTGTAGGAATCAAGGATAGGTTTTGAGGAACTTTGCCCCCATAATTCCGATCTGCTGGCCAAAAGCTCGACTTTTTGGCCAAAGAGAGTCTTTTTATCGTATTAGATTAACAAGGGGATCGGTCGCAAAATCGAAAGAGATTCTAAAAATTCTCCTCGCCCAAGGGGAAGCGGATCGAGATAGGATATTGACGCTCCCATGGCACTAAGCGCTTCGGGATTCCCTGTTCATCCAGTTACCTTATCTACTAAGCTTTCACCTAATAGACAGTGGGTAGTCTGTAGTCGGGCTTGAATTTCTGTCCGCCCGACAGTATTTGCCCGTGCGAGAATGTTTATAGCGGCGTTTTCGTCTCTATCCAAGACACACCCACAAGAACAAACATGAGTTCTTACAGAT
>NZ_JACJQV010000166.1 GCF_014696875.1 Microcystis wesenbergii FACHB-1317
AAAGCTTATTAAAAGAATGAGTTATGGATTTACCAATTTTCAACATCTTCGACTTAAGCTGTTTGCTTGCTTTAATTCATAACAAAAATTAACACACGAAAACCAGAAGAGCCCAACCTAGTCCATTAACATCCTTGGGGCGCGTTGCTACAACCCAAAATTCAATTAAAATTTGAGAAGTAATCAAACATTCTCCTCCTTGTCTAATAATCATGTCAACAACATTCATGATTAGGGGATAACTGGATGAGTTGGGGTCACTAGCTCGTAAGAGAATGTTAGTATCCAGTAAATATTGAGTCATTAGTCTTCATACATAGTGTCACGGTGTAAGGCTTCATCGGGTAAAGGGGGATTATTAGAGGAATGGCTTTGTACCCAACTCATCCATTTAGCGGCTCGCTGTTCAGGGGTAAGAGTCGGCTCTGGCAAAGGAAGTGAAGTTTTGGGTATGAGAGATTCGGTGAAAGATAACACTTCTTGTTGTTTTTCTAAGGGAAGTTTTCTTAGGCTTTTAATGACTGCTTGTTCAATGTTCATTTGACTTAGACTAATAGGCAACCAGATCAATCATATCCCATGCCGCAATTTCTCTATATTTAATAAATCTTTACATTCTTCTCCCCAACTGGCGATTAATTTTGGCTTTTTGATTGTACTGATAGCGATCGCCCCCCTCACAGTTAGGTCAAGCAACAGCCCAACCCAACGCCAAGGGCGGACAGCAAAACAATACACACTACCGCACAAAAAAATGTATCTTAAGCTACGATTTAATAAATATTTACATTCCTCTCCCTAGCTTAGGGATTTACTGGGGAAGGAGTCTCAGGTGGTTTCCTCTGTCTTACTTGTAAATATCACCCCGAAGACTGATCTCAGTGATGATGAAAAGCTGTTCTTCTCGATTGACTTGTATAATCCCCCCTGTAGGTTGGGTTGACCGAAGGAAAACCCAACAAGGCATAATTCGGTGGAGTTGTTGGGTTTCGTTCCGAGGGACCGACCTACGAAACTGAATTTTCCCCCTTAAATTTTAACTTAAATATGGTGCGTTCCCCATGATCAAACGATGGAGTAACAAGGATTGCATCAGGGAACGCACCCTACCAGCGACAGAGCGATCGCTCTTGAAGCAATTGTCAAAACGCCCACACCATCGGTCAAAGCAAGGAGGCATCGCCGCCGGGGCTGTCTCTTTCATCGCCGCTCTCTCAACGTCAAGTGCCGACTCGGCAGCGATTATACTCGATTTGATCTGTATTGAGCGTTTAAGTCCCATTAGTTTTATCTTCAGCAATCTTATGGAGAACAAAAACATTATCTTGCTTTAAAAGCAGCCATCTTGCAAAAGGATAGCGTTTGACTTCTTTATAACCTTCGAGCAATCCAGAAGAAATCATGTAGTCATCACGATTTACCCACCAGTAACTTTTACCCCGCTGCTTCTGATATTTTATATCGTTTAAATACCAGCCATTAAATTCGTATCCCCCATCGATATATTCAGGAGTAACTCTCTGTTCCATCAAATCATTTAAGGCTTGCCACCGAGTTCGGTTCCAGGCTAAGTAGTCATGGGTTGCAGCCATAGTAAATCCGCCCCAAATAAAGATCATTGTCAAGGCAAAAGCAGTTATTTTTTTGCCAATATCTCGTTCGGCAATGTCCTTGTTTAAAATTACTATAAGAACCATAAATAATGGTACAAGCAGCAAAAAATAACGATCAAAAGCATACTTTATTCCCAAAAGAAAAAGATAAACTAATATCGCAGAAATTATTAGTAAATTCAACCATTTTTCTGATTCAGAAAAGGTTTGCAATATCCCTGAGCATAAATAGTAAAGCAATAAGAGCGCTCCAACTACACCAATCGCCGTCATCATCAACCAAAATATTTTTAAGCCAAGGGAATAGGGGGGATAATTTACCTTCAAGATATAAGTATCTCGAAGGGTTAAAGGGCCTAAGCCAAAATAAACTAGGACATTACCGATGAAGGGCATAGTTTTGCCTTGCTGGATCAATTTACCCATCACGACAACAAAAAAGCTAGATAAAGCTAAGAGCGTTATTCTTTGGTGTTGGCGCGATATTTCCTTAAATTTTCCAGAAAAAAATATCGCTATGAATGGGAAAATAAAACAACCAATTGAAATAATTAGAATATGGTTGCCAAAATCTAATTTTTGCATATTGATCAACACATTCTCCATTATTAAAAGAGTCCGCTCTTTAGATTCAAGCCATTGTTGATACAATTTATAGAGTAAGATTACCAAGGAAACCATCAGAGAACTGCCCAACAAAATTTTTAATTTTAATTTTTTTGTCCAAAAGATCGCTAGGGCAAGGAAGACTAAACAACTCAGGTATATAATTGAAATCATTAAAATGTGGTTGCCGAAATCTAATTTTCCTATAGCTATCAATACCTTCTCTGCTATTATAGTCAGGGTATTCTCTGCTGTTAAAGGCATGCGTCCTGTAGAATAAAGCCATTTTTGATACAGTTCATGTAGTAAAATTCCTGATAAAAATATCAGGGAACTGCCCAATAAAATTTTTAATTTAAATCTTTGTTTAAACGAGTATGCTAGGGCAAATGATAAAAGAATCACTATGGCGTATTGGCGAATCAAAATATTGATATAAACTAGGCAAATACCGAGAATAATTTCAATTATTGATTCCCGCTTCAATCCCCTGATCAGAAAATAGAAAGATAGGACACTTAAAGCCAGAAAAGGAACGTCGGTCATAAAGCTGTTAGCTAATCCAAAGTATAGAGGATTAACCACTAGCAGCAAAGCACCCAACCAAGAGATTTTCTGATTGGCATTAACTTCTCTAAGCAGCAGGTAAGTACCAATCGCACCGATTAATCCTAAGGTTAAAGTTGAGAAGCGTAATGCGGTAAATGAAAATCCAAAAGGAAGGCAAAATAAGGCTCCCCAAAAGGCTTGAAAAAATAGGTTAGTATGGGCTGGACTGGGAAGGCGGAAATCACCTTTCTCCAGAATCGATTTTACTGCCAGTCCATAAACCCAGTCATCATTAAGAGGAAAATTACCCAAAGGATTGACGACAATTACCATCACAGTCCATATCGCAATAATTATTAAAATATTGACAATATCAGCTTTTTTTTGATGACTAAAATAGCTCCAACTTATTACATCTGTTTTGTTCATGGCTCTAATCTTACGAAAGGAAAATAGAAGCAAGCTTCATTTATCTATGATATGGCCAGGGTTGTCTCTTTCATCGCCGATCTCTCAACGTCAAGTGCCGAATCGGCGGCGATTATAGCAGGGTAATCGCACGTCGTTTTGTCTAAAATGTAACAGACAGAGGTTACTAAATGTCATTACTAGCAGGACGAGCTGATATAAGTTAATCTGAGAGGAAGTAAAAAGTTACATAGTGTAGCAGTTGAGCATGGCATCCGGTTTTGGTCCCCTAGTTTTAAACCCCAAGCAAGAGCGAGAGGCTAAGGTTTTAAGAAACAGTGTCTTGAAACATTTTCAGCATCTAGAAGACCCCAGAGCGGACAGGGGGCGCAATCATAGCCTAGTCTCGATAATTACCATAGCTATCTTGGCAGTCTTAGCTGGTGCCGATGGTTTTGCCGCCATAGAAGCCTACGGACAAGCGAAGCAGTCTTGGTTGGAAACATTTTTAGACCTCCCGAATGGCATACCGTCCCACGATACCTTTGGGCGAGTGCTGGCCTAGCTAGAACCCAAGCAATTACAGTCGGGATTCCTGACTTGGATAAGAGAAATCACAGAGAAGTTGAACATAGAACTAATCCACATAGATGGGAAAACGGCGAGAAAGAAATTTTTATGACCGAGAGGAAAAGCTGAAAGCTTTGCACACCGTCAGTGCTTGGAGTAGCGAACATGGGTTAGTCTTAGCCCAAGAAAAAGTGGACAGTAAATCTAATGAAATTACCGCCGTGCCGCTGAGAAGTGCAATTGCTCAATCTCAAGGGAGCGATAGTCACCTTGGATGCCATGGCAACCCAGACAGAAATTGCCCAACAAATCAAGTCCGGGGGAGGAGATTATGTTTTAGCCCTCAAAGGCAATCAGGGCAAGCTCTTTCAACAAGTAGAAGGCTGGTTTGACCAAGCTATAGCCCGGGATTGGCAAGGGATTGAATACAGCTACCACGAAAAGGTGGAGTCGGGGCATCACCGGATCGAAACCCGTCAAATTTGGGTAGTGCCAGTGTCTCAATTACCGCTCCTGCATCGGCAGAGTCTGTGGCCAGGCCTAACCACCCTAGTCATGGTTCGCAGTGTCCGCCAATTATGGAATAAAACTACTACAGAAATTCGCTTCTTCATCAGTAGTTTAGCAGCGGATGCCCAAAAACACGCCGAGGTGATTCGCGGACATTGGAGTATCGAAAATAGTCTCCATTGGGTACTCGATGTTACCTTTAATGAAGATGCCAGTCGGGTTCGCCGGGGCTATGGAGCGGAAAACCTAGGGCTATTGCGCCGTTTAAGTGTGAATTTATTGAAGCGAGAAACCTCAAAAATGAGCCTGAGGATGAAACGCTACAGGGCCAGTATGAATGATAATTTCATGGTAAAAATCTTGACAGAATCGTGCAGTTGACTGAGAGAGGAGGTAGATGTTAATCTTATAATTGGCTAGTACTTTTGGGAATTTAAGGAACTGAGTAGATGAGGTAGCCAGAATAACTGGCAAAACCAGAAATTCTCTAGCCTTGTGCAGGTCAAAGCCTGATTTAGTCATCAAATTTTAGACCCAACCCCTCAGAATTTGAAAACTCCATCAACAGGCGATTACCCTGGCGATTATACTCGATTTGATCTGTATTGAGCGTTTAAGTCCCATTAGTTTTATCTTCAGCAATCTTATGGAGAACAAAAACATTATCTTGCTTTAAAAGCAGCCATCTTGCAAAAGGATAGCGTTTGACTTCTTTATAACCTTCGAGCAATCCAGAAGAAATCATGTAGTCATCACGATTTACCCACCAGTAACTTTTACCCCGCTGCTTCTGATATTTTATATCGTTTAAATACCAGCCATTAAATTCGTATCCCCCATCGATATATTCAGGAGTAACTCTCTGTTCCATCAAATCATTTAAGGCTTGCCACCGAGTTCGGTTCCAGGCTAAGTAGTCATGGGTTGCAGCCATAGTAAATCCGCCCCAAATAAAGATCATTGTCAAGGCAAAAGCAGTTATTTTTTTGCCAATATCTCGTTCGGCAATGTCCTTGTTTAAAATTACTATAAGAACCATAAATAATGGTACAAGCAGCAAAAAATAACGATCAAAAGCATACTTTATTCCCAAAAGAAAAAGATAAACTAATATCGCAGAAATTATTAGTAAATTCAACCATTTTTCTGATTCAGAAAAGGTTTGCAATATCCCTGAGCATAAATAGTAAAGCAATAAGAGCGCTCCAACTACACCAATCGCCGTCATCATCAACCAAAATATTTTTAAGCCAAGGGAATAGGGGGGATAATTTACCTTCAAGATATAAGTATCTCGAAGGGTTAAAGGGCCTAAGCCAAAATAAACTAGGACATTACCGATGAAGGGCATAGTTTTGCCTTGCTGGATCAATTTACCCATCACGACAACAAAAAAGCTAGATAAAGCTAAGAGCGTTATTCTTTGGTGTTGGCGCGATATTTCCTTAAATTTTCCAGAAAAAAATATCGCTATGAATGGGAAAATAAAACAACCAATTGAAATAATTAGAATATGGTTGCCAAAATCTAATTTTTGCATATTGATCAACACATTCTCCATTATTAAAAGAGTCCGCTCTTTAGATTCAAGCCATTGTTGATACAATTTATAGAGTAAGATTACCAAGGAAACCATCAGAGAACTGCCCAACAAAATTTTTAATTTTAATTTTTTTGTCCAAAAGATCGCTAGGGCAAGGAAGACTAAACAACTCAGGTATATAATTGAAATCATTAAAATGTGGTTGCCGAAATCTAATTTTCCTATAGCTATCAATACCTTCTCTGCTATTATAGTCAGGGTATTCTCTGCTGTTAAAGGCATGCGTCCTGTAGAATAAAGCCATTTTTGATACAGTTCATGTAGTAAAATTCCTGATAAAAATATCAGGGAACTGCCCAATAAAATTTTTAATTTAAATCTTTGTTTAAACGAGTATGCTAGGGCAAATGATAAAAGAATCACTATGGCGTATTGGCGAATCAAAATATTGATATAAACTAGGCAAATACCGAGAATAATTTCAATTATTGATTCCCGCTTCAATCCCCTGATCAGAAAATAGAAAGATAGGACACTTAAAGCCAGAAAAGGAACGTCGGTCATAAAGCTGTTAGCTAATCCAAAGTATAGAGGATTAACCACTAGCAGCAAAGCACCCAACCAAGAGATTTTCTGATTGGCATTAACTTCTCTAAGCAGCAGGTAAGTACCAATCGCACCGATTAATCCTAAGGTTAAAGTTGAGAAGCGTAATGCGGTAAATGAAAATCCAAAAGGAAGGCAAAATAAGGCTCCCCAAAAGGCTTGAAAAAATAGGTTAGTATGGGCTGGACTGGGAAGGCGGAAATCACCTTTCTCCAGAATCGATTTTACTGCCAGTCCATAAACCCAGTCATCATTAAGAGGAAAATTACCCAAAGGATTGACGACAATTACCATCACAGTCCAGATGGCAATAATTATTAAAATATTGACAATATCAGCTTTTTTTGGATGACTAAAATAAATCCAACTCATTACATCTGTTTTGTTCATGGCTCTAATCTTACGAAAGGAAAATAGCGGAATTCGAGTAATTTAGTCACGACTGCTCGTGTTGCTCCGAGAATAGCGACTCGCACTGGCCGAGACAGGGGGCTGACTTGCGGGGAAATTTAGGCACAAAACACCAAGATAACATGGCGAAGTAAGCTTCATTTATCTCTGACGCGGAGGGGGTTGTCTGTTTCATTGCCAATCTCTCAACGTCAAGTGCCGACTCTGTAGCGATTATAATCGATTTGATCTGTATTGAGCGTTTAAGTCCCAATAATTGCTCTGTAGTGGATATTTCTACAAATTTGAGCTGCAACCCAGCCAATCGAGGTTAAAGATGGCCCGATAGATGGGATTATGGACCCGCAGCTGGCCCCGGTCTTTGATCACTAACCCCGATAAAAGTAACTCTTTTTCTGGGGGGCTATCCTCGGCAATCACCTCCTTTTCCCTTAAAATCCGTTCATAGAGTCTTAGGAGCAACTGGGAGCGATGACTGTTGAGAAGGCGATCGCGAATAGTCCGCAGATGTTCTGGTTCATCCTGAGCCTCCCAATTGTCAATGATCTTCTTCTGTACCAAGTCCTCAATCCAGAGGGCCTCACCATTGGCGGGAATCGACGAGGTGGCGGTGCGAATTAACTGACAGAGTTTTTGCGTTAGAAAAGGTTGACCGTTTGTCCAAGCAAAGACTTCTTTTAAGACAGTTTGCGGGTTACTAAATTTCTCGGCCAATCCGCGCAGTAAAGGCTGGGCTTCGTGTTCCTTAAAACCCTCCAATTGAATCCAATGACCGATATTAAAAGGGGTGATTTGGTGGTCGGTAATTAAATCGGAGGGGGTGACAACACCGAAGAAAGCGAAGGTCAAACGCCGATAGAGCGGGTTAAAACCGCGCTGGTTATAGCAGGAACGGATCAGGGCAAAAAAGTCATTAACCGCGAAATTTAAGCCTAAAACGCTATCGATTTCATCGATAAAAATCGTGATCGGTTTTGGGGGAGAACCTTCTACTATCCCTACTTCCAGCAATAACACCTCTTCGATAAATTCGCCTAATCGCTGCACTGCCGAGACATCTTCCCGTTCTTGCCACCAAGCTTTGAGATTGACCCTTTTGAGCAGGCCAAAACGTCGTCCTAACTCGAAGGCTATCCCCTTGTACCATTGGTCAGGAGTGACATTTTCGCTGCCGATACGGGTTAAATCAATGGGAGCGCAACAGATGCCCTCGTGTTGGAGGTGATCGATCATGCGTACCATTAAACTAGACTTACCCATTTGACGGGGATTGAGGACATAGCAAAAATCGCCGCGTTTGAGGGCTTTATAGAGATAACGGTCGGCGGCGCGGACCACGTAGGTGGGGGCATCCATGGGTAAACTGCCCCCCACTTGGTAGTCAAAGGTGCTAGATTCTTCGGTGTTTCTGAGCAGTTCATTTTCAAACAGTAATTCTGCTTGGGTGGCCTTGAGAATTTCTAGGGTTTGGCTGAGTTCTAGGGTGCGCTCCTGCACTTTCTGTTCTAGGGTGCGGCTATACTCGGCTAATTCTTCGGTAAAGCGAATCCGTTCCGCTTCCGCCTGTTTTCGTTCGGTAATATCGGTAAAAGCGGTGATCGCATAGATAATTTCTCCTTTTTCGTCAAAAACGGGCGTGGCATACACTTCTAGGGGAATAATCTTCTCTCCTTGGTGAATTTCTAGATCATCCATCGTGTTTTTTTCCCCCCTTAAAGCTCGGACAATCGGCTGGTCTTCGGTGGGATACAATCGATCGGTTCCTGCTTGATATAACTGATAGGTTTTCCCCAACTGATTAGCCGTGGTGATATTAACTATCCCTTTTCCTAAAATCTCCTGGGCGGTTTGATTGGCGTAGTAGGGTTGACTGTCGGCATCGAGGACGAATACCCCCACCGGCATGGCTTCTAAAAATTGCGCTAGTTGTCTCTGTTTGGCTTTGATTTCGGCGTAGAGTTTGGCGTTAGTAATTGCGATCGCCGCTTGGCTGGAGAGCAGTTGCAGCACTTCCAATCTTTCTTGGGTAAAAGCCCCGACGGTGAGATTATTTTCTAGATAGACAATTCCCCGTAGTTGTCCTTGGTCGAGGAGGGGTGTGCAGAGCAGCGATTTGGTTTGATGGGTTTTAATATAGGGATCGTTGCTAAAATTGCCGTGATGGGCGGCATCGTTATTAAGAACGGTTTGACCGCTCCGGGCTACATAGTTAATAATTGAGACGGGAAGATGTTCTTCGATGGCATTAGATTTAAAGACTGTCACCCCATCTTCCTGCACGGAACCGGAGGCTTCGATCAATAGTTGTCCGCCGCTTTCTAGGATAAGATAGCCCAGCTGCGCCCCAGCATTTTCGATGAGAATTTTCATCAGGGTGGCGAGTAATTTATCTAAAACTATCTCGCTAGAAATGGCTTGGGATGCCTTCATAATCGTGGCTAAATCTAACAGTTCTCCCGCATGACTAACTGAATTTTTTCTGGTGGTAGTTTTCCTAGTTTCGGTCAGGGAATTGGAACCATAATTATTGACCATTAACTGAGAATAACGGCTTTCTATATCTTTGACTTTAGCTGTTGCTCCCCAAAGAGAATAGAGATAAGCAGCTTCATTGATGTAGGTTTTGGCAATTTTTACTTTACCCCAATCGAGATAGAATTTCGCCGCTAGTTCGTTAGCCAGTGCTTCTTCATTAATGTATTCATTTTCCTTGGCTTTAGCAATGGCTAGATCATAATTTTCTATGGCTTCTAGATAGGATTGCTGTACCCGCTCCTTTTCCGCTTGCACTAAATAAAATTTATGGAGATAGTTAGGGGGGGCTTGATTCGCCCATTCCTGTTGCTTTTTCTGATTATTCGTCACTCGTTCTAATACTTGCTGTTTTTGGTCATTGTCCAGATGATTATAAATAGCTAAATGGGCGAGGGAATCATAGAAATTATGCAGAGGAATCAATAAAGTAGCGGTAGCTCCCCCTAGATAATTTTGGGCTTGGTTAGCATTTTCAATGGCTGGTTCGTACTGTCCAAATAGATAACAAAGGTATAATTTATTAACAAATAAAGCACAGAGACCGAAGAGATCATTAGCCTCTAGATGGTACGGTAACATAATAGTTTCTTGATAGTACTGTCCTTCTAAATGACCGGGATTTTCCGAGTGCCTCAGCAGATTTAAAACTGTTTGACCATAGATTTTTAGATAGTTGCGGGGGTTTTCTTGTTTGAGCTTAACAAAAGCCAGATCATAGTTAGCTATTTCTTGGGCTAATTCGGTTAATTCCTGTCCGATAAAGGCGGAATGAAAACAGTAAAGATAGGCGCAGGTTGTTCCGTAGTAGAGATCGCCCATTTCTAAACCGGTTTGATAGGAAGATTTTAACAAGGACAGGGAATTTTTAATCGGTTCTTTCCAGATACTAATAGTGGCGGAAAAGACGGCAATTATTTTCGGCATCAGGGCTTTGGCATGAAATTTATCAGCAATGTTTAAAGCTAATCGTCCAAATTGATAACCCGTTTCCCAATCTTCTAAAAGACCACAAAGAATTAAGCCATAATTGACATAAGTAAAAGCCGCTAGATAACTATTGCCGTATTCAATTGATAAGTTAACCTGTTTTGATACTAGGATGGGTAAGAGATGAGGGGCGGCAATATAAACAGGAGAAAATATGGCACTTGCTATCTTCATGATTGCTAATTTTTCTTCTTCATTTATCGGCGGTAAATTAATTAAATCTTTGATATTTTTACCCGCTAATTTTTGTCCGGTTTTAGTTAGTTCTTTTTGAATATCTGATGATTGTAAGGATTCAGGAATCTCGAAATCTAGGCTTTTGAGGACGGATAAACCAATTTCTACCGCTTTTAGTTCTTGATTTTGGGCGTGATAGGCTTCGATGATGACTTCATAAACTTTCACCTTATCTAGGGTTGTTTTTGCCTGTTTTAATACGAGATTAGCCCAGGGTTGCATCTGCTCAAAATTCCCACTTAAATAGGCGATTTCTGTGGCTTCAGAATAAATATTTAAAGTCAGTTGATAGTTATTTTTCCAGCTTGATTTTTTGAGAAGTTTTTGAGCGGTTTTGATATATTTTAAGGCTCCAGCTTGGGCATTAGCGGCTTTGGCTTTTTGGGCTGCTAGTAAATTCAATTTAGCCACTAACTCTCGTTCTTTTTCCTCGCTAATTAGTTGATAACCAAGATTGAGATGATCGACTATTTTAAAAATCTTTTCTGATAATTCGTTGACAGAAGTATGCTGCCAAAGTAAGCGACCAATTTTTAGGTGAATTACCGCTTTTTGGCTGTCTTCGATGAGAGCGTAAGCTCCTTGTTGAATGCGATCATGAGTAAATTTATATTCTTGAATCAGTAATTGTTCATCTAATTCTGAGAGGGGAATAATTAAACCAGCTTCGCTACTAGAAGTTAGAATTGGTAAAAGTTCTGAAGGTGATTTTTCAGAGATTACTGCTAGAATATTTAAATTAAACTCTGCCCCAAGACAGGCCGCTAAACTTAAAATTTCCTGGGTTTCAGGAGGCAATTTCTGCATTTTGCCCATCATAAATTGAATCAGATTATCGGTACTACCAATCCTTTGAATTTGACCGAGATGCCATTGCCAATAGCCCCTATTCTTATCGGTTTTAGTGGTTGTTTCTTGCCCTGGTTGAAAAAATAGCAAATTTTCCCAGTAGATAGTTTTGAGAAATTCATTGACAAAAAAAGGATTACCGTGGGTTTTTTGCCAGACTAAAGCGGACAAGGATTGCACATATTCTGGTGAATGGTTTAAGGTGTCAGCAATCAACTGATTGACCTGTTCAGGACTCAGAGGTCTTAAAATAACTTGATTGATAATTATGCCCCCCTGCTCTAATTTATCGAGAGTAGCGGTTAGGGGGTGGGTGGAATTAATTTCATTACTGCGATAGGAGCCAATTAAAAACAAATAGTCCATATCGCCATCGAGCATAATTAATTCTATCAACTGGAGACTAGCCAAGTCTGCCCATTGTAAATCATCGAGAAAGATGACCAGGGGATGTTCTGGGGAACAAAAGACCCGAATAAAATTTTTAAAGACTAAATTAAAGCGATTTTGAGTAGCGATCGCTCCTAATTGTAACACCTCTGGTTGTGAACCGATAATTAATTCTAATTCGGGAATCACATCAATAATAACCCGTGCATTCGCCCCCAAAGACTTTAAGAGTTTTTGTCGCCATAGTTGCAGTTGTGGCTGACTTTCCCCCAAAAGTTGCTTGACAAGATGAGTCAAAGCGCTAACCACGGCAGCATAGGGAATATCGCGCTGAAATTGGTCAAATTTACCAGAGATAAAAAAGCCGCGTTTTTCAGTAATTGGCTGATAAATTTCCTTAACCAAGGTGGTTTTACCCATGCCAGAATAACCCGTAACTAGCATCAGTTCGGTGTGAGAGGAGTTTTTAGCCACCGTGGCTACCCGTTGAAAAGCAGTGAGGAGAGTGGCGATTTCCGCCTCCCTGCCGTAGAGTTTTTGGGGAATTTGGAACTGATTAGCTAGATCTTGCCTAGCGATGACAAAATCCTCAATTTTACCCGTTGTTTCCAGTTGTCTTAAACATTCCTCTAAATCTGCCCGAATACCGTAGGCACTTTGGTATCGTTCCTCGGGGGTTTTAGCCATCAGTTTCCTGATGATTGCCTCCACCACCGGGGGAATTTTCTCCCTGACGAGACTATTAATCTCCAAGGGTTGTTTTGCCAGATGACAGTGAACTAATTCCAAAGCATCGTTAGCCCGAAAAGGTAATTGTCCAGTGAGAAGTTCGTAGAAGCTAACGCCCAAAGAATAAAAATCCGTGCGGTAATCGAGACTACGATTCATCCGTCCGGTTTGTTCGGGAGAAAGATAGGCTAAAGTCCCCTCCAGAACGTTGGGATTTTTTAGCCCGGGATTTTCCCGTTGCAGAACACTGGCAATGCCAAAATCGATGATTTTAATTTGTCCGGTTTCGGGGTTAAGAACTATATTGGCAGGATTAATATCTTTGTGAATAACCTTAGCGTTGTGAATTTTCTCTAAATTAGCCACTATTCGGAGTGCAAGGCTTAAAAAGTCCCTTAAGGCTAGGGTTTTGCCCCCTAGCCATTTTTTTAAGGATACACCGCCGAAATCTTCCAAAATAATCACGGGAGTTCTGCGGTAGGTTTCTAAACCATAGGCTTTAATCGCCTCCTCGAAGTTCAGGCCGCAGATGGTTTTATACTCCTGTTTGTAGTGGGTTAGTTGTTGTGCGGTGGGATATTCTTGCTTGAGGATTTTGAGCATAACCGGTTGATTATCGGCGATGCGAATGGCCCGATAGACTTCTGAGTTAACGCTTTCGTAGATTTGGGCAAGAATGTCGTATCCGTTGAGAACAATCATTTTTTTACTTGGCGGTTGTAAACGGCTGCGGGTTTCCCTAGGAAAAATTCTACGGGAACCAAGACCAGACTCCGCAAGGCTGACAGAACTCGATTTACCTGTGAGACGGAAGGACGGGGAGAAGGCAGCGCTTGCTCGAAATACTCGGAATGCAAGGTAAAACCAAAGTGAACATCTTCCGGCAAACTCAGTTTAGCAATCGGTCCGTCCTTGAGATTGTCAGGGTTAAATAACCAAGCTTCTAATACTCTGGTCGGGGTTAAAACCGTCGTAAATAGATAGCCCTGTTCTTGGGGAATAAACTGAATGCTATCTAAAATATAGCCATCGGGACAAACATAAAAATCCAGTAGTCCCCGACCTAAATGTGATACATGAGTATCACTGGCATTTTTTTCTTGGCTAATCTTTTCAGTTAACTGATTCCAATCCTTATCGAAGGGAACCTTGGCTAATACCGAGGGCAAGTCATGACAGGGAAGTTCGGCATCCCTGAGGATGCGATTACTTTGGTCGCGAAAATCCATATACTGACGACGACAGATTAATTCGCGCACATAACCGGCATAAACCTGATAAATAGCGCTGTATCCCTGTTCCAATTCCCGCGGGTCGGCGGTGTAGAGAGTGGTAGAGAACCACCCCGGATGGATGAAAGCTTGTTCGCTCATCACCCTGGCATCTTTGATAACCACTTTGCGCAGCACTCCGGGGTCAAAGGAAAACATCCAGGGAATGCCGTGGTATTCGGGAGGATAACTCTGACCAGTAAAATGTTGGATATCGTCTTTTTCGATCGCTTCGGTTAAACTAATAGTGGCGTTTTGGATGGCCACCAGCTGAATTTGACCGTTGGTATTATGGTAATTACAAAGGAAGTGATAACTGTCGCCATTGAAGGTAATTAATCGCGAGGGAACGGTGGTTTCTTCTTCCTTGAGGTCTTGACGTTTAACCAGATAAATTTGAGTTTTCGGATAGGTTTCTTCCGGCTTGATTCTAATACCTAATAGTTTGGCTACTCCCATCTGAAAAGGCATATCGGGAATCATGATATAATCTTCGGTGACGATAACCGAATGGGGGCTACCATCGAGGATAGTTCCCTGTAACTTCCAGGGTTTAAGTTGTTTTTGTTGATCCCAAAGCACAATATACACCGATTTATCTAAATCTTTTAACATACCTCCCGATATAAGTTTTAGCTTTAATTCACAGGTGATAAATTCTTGGGTCTTTTTGTCGTAGAAGGGGTGAGCAGTATTTTCTAGGACTGGGAAAAAAGACAAAGGCACGGAAACAAGATGTTGGTCAAAATAACCAATCGGGGTGATAGTATCCAGGGAAACGGGATCCACTTCCCAGTAACGTCCAGCATCGGCGGTGAGAATTAATCTGGTTTCTTCTAGTTGTTCATCTTCGGAAACTTTTTCTAGTTTAACCATAGCAGTATTTGCTATTTCTGAACAACCTAAAATGCTGATTACGGCGGGAAAATTGGCTTTAATAATATTAAACATCGGTAAAACTTTTCGCCAGAAACTATCCCAAGTTTTCAGTTTTTTGCTGTAAACATTAACTTGATTATTTTTCCCCTGCAAGTCCCATCTAATAATTACACCTTCACCAGAGAACAAATGACGGTCATTTTTTCTATGAAAAGGACAGACGATAAAAACGTATCCCGACAGATTTTCTGGCCAATGTCCCTCGGTAACTGTGGCGACTGCTTGATATAAATTGTTCTCATCCGGTTGACCTAGTTGCGAGCGACTAAAATTACTAACGTTGACAGTATTTTGGACAGTATCTTTGATTGACATATTCATAATAAGTAGAGTTTGCGGCAAAAAGTTTGTTGGTGGGGTTAGTAGCTGGTCGTCAGGAGATAGGAGTCAGGAGATAGGAGCCGGTCGTCAGGAGATAGGAGATTATTTTATTTATTCCCCCCACACCCTACACCCCACACCCTACACCCCACACCCTCACTGATAACTGATTACTGTTTACTGATAACTGATAGAGGATTTCACCTCTAAAAAATAGCGTCGATACAATTCATAGCCTGGTACTACTTTATCTCCTGATTGTTTGAGTAGTCCCATACTGCTGAGTTTGTAAGCGAGAATTGGGTCTAATTGTACGGGTTCCACCGCGCTCATCACCCGATCGAGGGCTTTTGCTAGTTCAGGCTGTTGTTCTAATACCGCCCAATGGCGCCGCAGGTGATGGGCATAAATCCCCATGAGGGAGGTGGCACTGGTTAATATTTGCGTCATGGTTATTTCCTCCCGACTGAGATAGTAGAGGGCGGTTTGTACCAAAGCTGGATGTCCTCCTACTAGCTCCATCAGTTGTTGGACTTTTTCCTGATTTTCCCAGGTGAGTTGATAACGTTGGGCTAATTGCAATACCTCCTCCAGACTAAAATGACTTAACTGTGCGGGGAATCCCACGTTAAAGGGGGATTGATTGAGCTGCAGGGGAACATAAATTTCTGTGGAATGGACGACGATAAGACGGAGTTTTTGCCAGATAGGTAGGGTTTTGGCTTCCTCGTACCAAGAACGCAGCAGCGGTAAAAAATCCTTGGCCACTTGGGGATGTTCAAAAATCTGATTAAGTTCATCGACAGCGAGGACAATGGGGGCGGTAATCGATTCAAGCAGATAGTCTTGAATGTAAACCGTACAGCTAATCTTGCTGCCTAAATCCTCATCCCAATACTCATCTAATTGCGGTTTTAACTGTAGTTGACGGGCGGCATTGGCACACAACCAGCGCAAAAATTGGTTTAAATCACTCAAAATGGCCTGGTCCACCTGTTCTAAGTTCAAACTCACCGTGCGGTAGCCTTGCTGTTTAGCAAAATCGAGCATTCTCAAAAGTAGGGAGGTTTTGCCCATTTCTTTGGGAGCCTTTATCCGCACTAAAGCCCCCGGTTTCTTGATTTCCTGCCTTATCTGTTCTTCGAGGGGAAGACGTTCTAAATAAAATGGGGAACCAAGGGGAACAGCCCCATTAGGATAGGGGGGCAATGTGTCCAATTTTTCGCTCTTGGCTGCGGAATTAACCAGAATTTTGTCTTGAGGGGGTGCTGTTAGCTGAAAATTCAGGGCGGCGATTTCTTGCCAGTCGAGGCATAATCGACGACAAATTTGTTCAAAAGTGGCTTGTTCTACCGGTTTACCGGTCAGGAAGTTGCTGACAGTAGCCAGACTAAATTCAGCTTCTTTGGCTAAGGAGCGTTGACTGCTAAAGCCCTGTTTTCTCACGGCTAATTTAACTTGATTGAGGCAATGTTGTTGTACTCTTAGATAGCCCGACGTGGAATCTCTCATAAGAATTGGGGTGTGGGGTGTAGGGTGTAGGATGTGGGGTGTGGGGTGTAGGGTGTGGGGTGTGGGGAATTTTCTCAGTGAACTGATAACTGATAACTGATAACTGATAACTGATAACTGATAACTGATAACTGATAACTGATAACTGATAACTGATAACTGATAACTGATAACTGATAACTGATAACTGATAACTGACTTCTAACCCAATGGTAGATGTTGGATTGTTGCAGGAGTTCTATTTTCCGACAAAGATAAGCAAAAATTATCTACTAACTCCAAAAACTTGAGAATATTTAAATTAACATTCCGCAATATTTATAAATTCTTAAGAATTAATTGAGAAAGATTTTTATTTAACAACGATTTTACAATGGTTACAGCGATTTGATAGAATTTCATAGTGGGTTATTATGTGCTTTTTTGAACAGCAATGGTTGAAACCCTTGCCACACCTACAAGGTAATCCTAATTAAGACGGGTAAATCAGTCAATTTCACCCACAACGATGATCTTTTTTTTGTGTAGTTTTATTGCAAAAAAAAAGTTTTTTTGACAAAAAGCACAAAGCATGATAGGAGCAGAACGTATTTCTGGCTGCCAGTAGTTATTGCCGAGTGGGAGTTGGGGAGTATTTCCAGTAATCAGTGGACTGAAAACGCAAATCTGATAACTGATGACTGATGACCCCTGATATGAGCATGATGCCAGAGAGCCGCCGCTAATTGCTGTCTTTCACTTTCAGGGTGTTCTTGACGCACCATCTCTACATATTTATTTCCGCTTTCAGGTTGTATTCCTCTACCGAGGATAAGGCGATCGCTCCAATGGGTTGTTCCACTGATTTCCCTTCTAGATCGAGCGTTGCTACAGCCAAAAGAGAATTAGGAATCTCTCGGTCAATCTTGTTGTTAACAAGCTGTAAATCAACGGGAAACAGCTTATCTTGACTAAAAAAACCCGATTCTAAAGTCCCAAACCGATCTAGCCGTGTCAGGTAAAGCGTTCTCTGGCTTTTAGTCGATGTTACCTCGATATAAGGTTCTCTCAGTTCGGGATGCCGGTTTTTCAGGTCTTCAAGCGATCGCGCTGACTTTAAATAATCATTGTAGGTTTCCTTGATTTTGATCGCTATCTCAGTAAGATTCTGATTGTTAACTTCGGGAAAAAAACCACGAAATTGATTGACAGGACGAGGTATTAAGAGGCTTTCTTGCCATTTCTGATTAGCAACCCCAATCATCCGGTCAACTGCCCCATAATTGCTGCTTTCTAAGGGATGAGTGCGATAAACTTGGGGATAACGGCTTTTATCCCTCCCTGCTAACCAAGTGAAGGGTTGATAACCGCCAATTTCTTTACAGGCCTTCAAAATTGTGGTGTCTGGACGTAAAGCACTTTTTGTCCCGTCAACCGCTACCTGTAGTTCGTTGGATAAGTCCCCAACAATCTTAAATTGGATGTCCCGCATCTGTTGTAGGGCTGTTTCAATTTGTTGGGGGGAGAGTTGTTGCGGTAAGTTAGCGATCGCTTGTATCCCGTCCCGATATGACCCAGGAATCTGGAAATCTTGTTCTGGATCGGCATTTTTGGCAAGAATACTCCGATAATACTGAGCAACCGGCTTAACATAACCCTCTTTTTTTTCCCCTGGCATCAAAATGGTTTCCCAACGCAAGGTGACAGCCATCATAATTTGATTGGCAATCTTGCCGATGTCATTATTGACCGCACTGACAGCAATTTCTTCAAAACTGCCCTGATAGGGAACTTTATCTCGCTTGACCACATCAGGATAGCGGTTTTCGGGCAACAGAGCTTCTTTAATTTCTGCCGTCAGAGTGGGATATTTGTCCGCCCGTTCAAACGCCAGCCTATTGGGACTTAGGCATTTTCGGGCAGCAAAAAAGGCTCAAACCATTACGGGACAAAGGGTTAACCTCGATTTATGATTTTCCTTGATCTATCTGGGTTTCAGCGATTTTGGGCTTCTCGAAGTAAATCCCAAGCAGGGATTGGGGTTGAGGCTTTTCTCGATTTGTTTTTTGTCTAAGTCCCACTATGGCCATCGAAGTCCGCCTGTAGGTGCTTGGCAGCGGTTTCGGGATGGATGTGAATTGTGCCTTCCAACCGCATCAGTTGGGGGAGGTGGCGGTTAGTCAGGGTGATGACACCGTTGGAATTCACCAGGGGGCTGCGGGTGACAATCAATTCTGCCCCATCGGGCATTCTGGGGACGCAGACTTCATTTTCTGCTGTGAATCCCTAGTCAGGGAGAAGAATGTAAAGATTTATTAAATTGTAGTTTAGGATACATTTGCGGGGGGGGTAGTGTGTATTGTTGTTTTCAACCGCCTTTGGGGTTGGGTTGGGCTGTTGCTTGACCCAAGATATGAGAGAGGCGACTCTCGGGCTTAATTTACCAGATAATACAGGAATGAAAAGTTTAACTTTAGCTTTGGCTTTTGGAACTGCTGTAACAACTACAGCGATAGGGTTGGGGGTAAAACCAGCGTTAGCCACAATAGATATTGTTGTTGACCATTGTTTACAATGCACGGCTAATGACATGAAAATAATTGGTCTTGTAAGCGAAAATAGCACCATTACTGTTAAAGACAAGAATGGTAAAGTGATATGGACTGGCAAAGGACCTATTCCTCCTAACAAAAAAATTAGAATTCCTCCAAATACACCCGGACCAGTTACTGTAGAATCCAGTGAAGACTCAGATCCATCAGTAAATCTTCTGCCAGTAATACAACCCCTCATGGGAACAACTTCCCGTACTACACATACAATTTCTTCGGGCTCGCAAGCTACATTCGGAGCTATGGAATACTCCCTAACGGGCTCGTTCTCTGCCTTTGATACCAATGTCATTTATGAGGAAACTGCTTCTAATTATGGGGAAGTAACTGGTGCTATACCCGCATCCAGCTTTCATGTTAACGGCTCTAACTCAAATGACTTTTTTTCCCTTCGTCTGACAAATGATGGGGAATACAAATTCAACTTGGCAAGTGCTTGGTCTACAGTTGAACCAGGAGCAAATACAATTGTTCCATTCTCGATTCCAATAGTTGGAGAAGTATCCTTTAATGGAAGTCAAGATTGGATACCATTTATTGGTACAGCTGTTGGCTCGGTAACATTTTCTGATCCGCTGCAAGAATCTGTGGCACTTTCCTTTGCGCTGGAAACACAGGCTGGCTCGTTAACAGGAACAATTTTTTCAAATGGAGTGGCAGATTGTTCTGTTCCTGAACCCACATCAACCCTAAGCCTCCTCGCCCTCGGCACTCTCGGCGCAGCCTCAACCCTCAAACGCAAACTGAAGTCATCCAAATCTTCAGAAAAAGAGACCACAAAAGTAGGCTAAATTGCCCACTAAAAATAGGACAAATGCCCCTTCATTCAGTCAGTTGAGGGGGTATTTTTGGCATAACTCTCTCAATTCCCATGATTTCAAGGAGTATGGTTTATCTTGCGAGCCGAGATCTGTTACAATCTAAGATGACTGGTTATAGATGCTTTCAAGATGACTAAAACAGCAGAAACCCTCAAAATAGAACTTGCTCAACTTCCTATGCAAGATCGCGCTGAACTAGCTTACTTTCTCATCCATTCCTTAGATGAAGGTGTAGTAAAGTAGGTTGGGTTAAGCGATAGCGCAACCCAACAAAAGGTTATCTGTGTTGGGTTTCCTTGCGTCAACCCAACCTACAATTTTCTGTGAAAACTAGATAAGGTGAGAAGAGATTCTTCATTAAGAAAATAACAGGAGAAAATTCATCATGTCAAATAAAATTATTGATGCCAACAAAATACAGTTAACATTAAAAGAGTTACTTTCTCTAGTAAAGGCAGATACTGAGATTATTATAACTGAAGGAAATAAACCTCTAGCTCGTCTTATTTCCCTAGTAGAAACTGAAGAAACAACCACTAAAACTTCTAACTTAAGACAACCAGGACTACACTCAGGAAAAATTTGGACGAGCGAAGATTTTGATGAGCCACTTCCTGAAGAATTTTGGACAGGCGAGTTATGAAATTACTCTTGGATACCCATACATTTATTTGGTGGGATAGTGAACCAGAGAAACTATCTCAACGTGCTTTAGAATTGTGTAGAAATCCAACTAACATACTATTACTCAGTATTGCCAGTGTTTGGGAAATGCAAATCAAGCTCCAATTAGGTAAACTATCACTCAAGCTACCTTTGGCACAAATGATTAATACTCAGCAACAAACTAATCAACTTGAACTGTTGTCAATTACAGTTAGCCATGTTTTAGCTTTAAATACTTTACCGAATATCCATAAAGATGCATTTGACCGTTTGTTGGTTGCTCAAGCTAACATTGAAAATGTCATACTAATTAGCCACGATTTAACATTAGCCAAATATCCTGTTCAGATAAATTGGTAAAATTCTCAGTAAAGTAGGTTGGGTTAAGCGATAGCGCAACCCAACAAAAGGTTATCTGTGTTGAGTTTTCTTGCGTCAAACTAACTTATAATTTTTTGTAATAACTCCCCAAAAATAAGAGACTAATTCAACAGAAAGCTAAAAAGAGAGGTACAGTGCGATCACCATCGCTGTAGGGTGCGAAAACGCGCGTGTAACGCACCATCAATTTTCTAATACGCGGTGGGTTACGCTGTCGCTAACCCACCCTACAGTGCTACAGTGCTACTGTGAAGAGACAAGCTGATGTCCGAGGTTATAATGGTCAAAGAGTTAAAAAAGAAATTAATCTAATCAATAGCCACAATGAAGGTACAGCCAAATGAGTCAAGTCTTAACCCTAGAATTGAGCGATGAAGTTTATGCCACCTTGCAACAGCAGGCTAAAATATTAGTAATAAAGCTTCCTTTCCTGGATGGGTGAGATCATCACCAGCAAATTATCTCATCGCCGCCAATTTTCTACGATTAATCCCTGAACTCTCAGCATATCTGAGTCGTCAGAAACGACAATGAGATTATAGCTAATAGCTGTTGCTGCAATGAGAATATCAGTCATTTGTATGGGGGTTCCCTTAAGCCTTAAATCAGCAGAAATTGCTGCGGCTTGATGAACAATCTCCATTGTATCTAACAACAATACTCTCAAATCAGTGCGACACAAATTCTGAAATCTTGCTAACTTCTTCGTTGCCTTAACTGCTAATAGTCCAGCTTCAGTTTCTAAATAAGTAATACAGCTTATGAAAACATCCTTTCCTTGTAGCCTTACTGCACTCAATCTCTCAACGACTACTTGGTTGTCTTTGAGAATAGCTGTGACGATGTTAGTATCGAGTAGATAACCCACGACTATTTACTATTTCTATCTAAAACTTGCCATCACTGCTTCAAACTCTGCCATTTGTTCTGGAGTTAAATCCTTCAGCAGTCCCGCCATTGCCTGCACTCCTAAGACTCGCCTGATTTTGCGACCTAGACTTTCATCGGGCATTGTTTCTAATTCTGAAGAGGAAAATTTTTCGGTCAGTAAATTCACAAAATACTTAACCATTTCATCTCTATTTAAATCTTCCAATAAGCTCTCATTCTTGATAAAATCATCAATAATTGACGCGATACGAATAACGAGCCTAGACTGAATTTTATCCTCGACCAAATCTGATTGAATAGAGACTTGAGACATCCTTTCCTCCTTGAGACTGGTGTGGCGAATTTTTTCTGATTTTTAGGGAGCATCCCGTTTCGGCAAATCGTTTCCTTTCGTAGGAAGAGAGCAGATAACTCCCCAATCCAAAATCAGAGCCGAATAAGTTAATTTTAACCTAACCTGCTTCAAGTTCGCCTGCTGAAAAAAATTCCCAGCCCTGTCTTCCCGACAAGGCTGAAAAAGCCGTAAATTGTAACAGCGCCCGTAATAAAGCTTCCTTTTCCGCATGGGTGTTGAAAGCAGGCTGGACGAATCAAGTGCGCCACGATGCTGCTTATATTGAAATTACCAACCGACAGTGCGATGCCGAAGGCACTGCGTAGCAGTACGCCATCGCCATAGGGTGCGAAAACGCGGGTGTAACGCACCATCAATTTTCTAATATGCGGTGGGTTACGCTGTCGCTAACCCACCCTACAGTGCCACTGTGAAGAGACAAGCTGATGTCCGAGGTTATAATGGTCAAAGAGTTAAAAAAGAAATTAATCTAATCAATAGCCACAATGAAGGTACAGCCAAATGAGTCAAGTCTTAACCCTAGAATTGAGCGATGAAGTCTATGCCGCCTTGCAACAGCAAGCTAAAATATTAGGTATCGACCTGTCAGAATTAGTAACAACTTCCCTTGAGCGACAGTATCGCTTGAACAAAAATAAAGACCAACGCACGGAAGCGGAAAAAGAAGCAGCACGTCAACGCTTTCGAGCGCACGCTGGCTCAATTAGCGGCTATCCGACAGGAGCAGATAATGAAAGCATTGATGCTGACTTAGGAAGAGAGTATGGAGATACTCATGAGGAGACATGAAATCGGTGATACTCCTCGATACTTCTGGGTTACTTTGCTATGTCTATCGTGATGAACCAGGACATGAAGAAGCTGTCCAATTGTTAGATAGTGCAGGTAAAAGCATCACCCACAGTTACGTTTTAGCAGAGTTAGTTGCTCTAGCTCAAGTTCGCCATTACCCACGTTTAGCTACCCTAGAATTTATCACCGATTTGCTAGAAAATCCAGATATCGAGACAGTTTGGATAGATGAGCCTTTACATCGTGCTGCTGTCAAACTATTGATGGCACGGCAAGATAAGACTTATTCTTTATGCGATGCAGTTAGCTTTTTATTGATGCGTCAGTTCAATATTAATGAAGCATTAACCACCGATCGCCATTTTGAGCAAGAAGGTTTTCACCGTTTACTTGTATTCTAAAAAGGGCAGAGCTGCGTCAGGGGTTGGTATTTCTCCAACTGATACTCCTGCCATTTCCCCGACCCCTGTTCGGTGAGGGATTGAGCGTTTCCCAACTGCGCGGCAGCTTCCCGCCAGAATTGCTCAAAGTTCTGCCGCAGTTCTCCGGTGGCAATCATCTCTTTGAGCCGCATGATGGTCACTTGCGGGATGACTTTCCCCATGATTTCTGCCTGCTGGAATCCTACTTGAAAGCCCGTTTCAATTGCCTGCTGTTCCAACAAGCGTAAATGTTCGGCTAATTCTTCACTGACAACTAAACCATTGCCGTTATCTTCAATTTTTCCAATGTCATTATTGACCGTAATGACCGCAATTTCCTCAAAACTGCCCTGAAAGGGGACTTTATCTGGCTTGACTACATCAGGATAGCGGTTTTCGGGCAACAGAGCCTCTAGAGTAATAAAAGTTAAGAAAAGTTGAAAATGCGTCCCTCTGGTATTTTCTTTGTTTATAGTATAATCAAAGGTTTAACTGAGCCTCTTCAACAACCGCATAGCCGAGGTAGGGTTATGAAAAGCTCATGTGCTGCAAAACTTGCTACCATAGCTCTGCTGGCTTGCGTGCCTATTCTGGGTTGCTCTTCTGAGCGGCAGTCTCCTACAGGTAGTCAGGACAATTCCCAAGGAATGCAACCCTCGCCTACTCAAGTAAATTCTCAGCCTTCAAGTGGGTCAACTCCATACGACCTGAACAACCCCCAAGAAATGCAATCCTCGCCTACGGAAGCCGTAATACCACGTTCTGTACACGAAAATTGCATCAGTCTCATGCAACAGAAGGAAGGAGCGGAATTTCTCGTTCAGTCCTGGAAACAGCAAATTTCATCACCAAGTCCATACAGCCAACCAACACAAGCGGATAAAATTAACGCAGAATACAATTTAAAGGAAGTTCAAAAGTCACTTGATGAAGTCAATGCTCAACTTCAGCAATGTCCACCGAATTATCGATAGAATATTAGCTGAATGCCCTTTTTGCACTTTGATAGTGAGTTGATGCCAAGGAAATTTGATATCTTGGATGGTGTCATGGTTTCCATCACTTTTTAGAATTGGATAGTGATGGGAGATTTTTGTTGCTAAACTTCTAGAAAACTTTAATAATAAGAGACTATGCACCAAATTGATATAAATCAAGCTCAAACACAACTAGAAAGCTTATTGCAATCTGCACTCAAGGGGGATGAGATTATCATCACCCAGAATGATCAACCGGTTTTAAAATTAGTGCGATTGACTCCACCCCCAAAACGCCGTCAGAGTGGGAGTGCCAAAGGATTAATCTGGATGTCACCTGATTTTGATGAACCTTTGGAAGATTTCAGTGAGTACATGGGATGAAATTATTACTCGATACCCATACATTTCTTTGGTTTATTAATAACAGTCCTCAGTTGAGTATTGATGCTAAAAATTTAATTGAATCAGATGTCGATCTACTGTTGAGTATTGCCAGTTTGTGGGAAATTGCCATCAAAGTTAGTATTGGCAAGCTAACCATACCCAATACATACGATCAATTTATTCCTCAACAAGTGCAACTTAACGACATGGAAATTCTATCAATCAGCATGGCACATCTTACAGTTGTCACAACTTTACCATTTCATCATCGTGACCCGTTTGATCGATTATTAATTGCTCAAGCGATGGTAGAAAAAATGTCGATTATTAGCGCAGATGAAATATTCGATAGCTACGGAATAAGTAGAATATGGTAGGGTTTTTGTTGCTGTATTTCAAGATGGTTTCCTCTTCGGAGATGGCGATTATATAGTCATTTCAGATAAGTCTGATACACTCTAGACCGGTGAACCCCTTATGAACTCTGGCATTGATATTCTCAATCTTAATTGAAATGACTATAATTCCCACCAGAATTGTTCAAAGTTCTGCCGCAGTTCTCCGGTGGCAATCATTGATTTTAACCCGATAATTTAGCCAACAATTCCAAGAATTTTTGACTATTAGGAGTCAAGAGAGTTCGGCGATAGGCATCGGCGGCCTTTTTAATCGCTTCCGCTTGGGTGGGATAGGGATGAATAACCATAGACAGTTTACTCAGTCCGATTTTAGCAACCATAGCGGTGGTAATTTCGGAAATCATCTCACCGGCGTGGGTGGCGACGATAGTGGCTCCTAAAATTTGGTCGGAACCTTGTTTGTGAATAATTTTTAAAAAACCTGCTGTTTCCCCATCAGCGATAGCTCGATCGACTATACTCAAAGGAATTTTAATAGTATTAGTGACCAATCCCCGGGTCTGTGCTTGGGTTTCATCCATGCCCACATGGGCGATTTCTGGGTCGGTATAAGTGACCCAAGGCATAACTAAATTACTGAGCTTATAGCGTCCGAAACCGAAGGGAGAAAAAAGAGTATTTTTAATCACAATACGGGCGGCTGCATCGGCAGCATGGGTAAATTTCCAATCCATACAGATATCACCGGCCGCATAAATTTTCGGGTTAGTAGTTTGCAGATAATCATTAACTTTGACTCCCCGACGAGTATCGTATTCCACGGCTACCGCTTCTAAATTTAATCCTGACACATTAGGCTCCCGGCCAGCACCGACTAAAATCTCGTCAACGGTGATAGTTGCTCCTTGACCGTTGCTAGTATATTCAATGGTTTTACCCTGCTCATTTTTTGTCACCCGTTCAATTTGGCAGGAGAGAATTAACTGCATTCCTTCCCGCAGGAAAGTATTCTCAATAATTTCGGCTGCTTCTTGGTCTTCTTTATTCAAAAGATGGGAATGATTATGAAATAAAATCACCTGCGCGCCTAACCGTTGAAAAGCTTGGGCTAATTCACAACCAATCGGCCCGCCACCGATAACAGCTAATCGGGGAGGCAATTCTGTTAGGGAAAAAATTGTTTCATTGGTATAAAATCCCGCTTCTTTTAGTCCGGGGATATCGGGATGAAAGGCCCCAGCACCAGTGGCAATGACGGCTTTTTTATAAGCGAGGGTTTTTCCCGCGACTTCCACAGCATTTTGTCCTAAAAAACGAGCGCTACCCAAGAAAACATCGATACCTAGTTTTTGGAAACGTTGCACCGAATCATGAGGGCTAATATCGGCGCGAATTTGCCGCATTCTGGTCATGACTCTGGCAAAATCTACCCTAGTATCCCCAATATTAATTCCTAATTTTTTGGCTTTCTCAATTTCCCCGATAATTCTAGAGGAACGAATCAAACATTTAGAAGGAATACAACCGAAATTGAGGCAATCTCCCCCCATTAAGTGTTTTTCCACTAAAGCCACTTTTAAACCTATATCTAAACCCGCCGCCCCCGCCGCTACAACTAAACCCGCAGTACCCGCACCGATGACGACTAAATCATAACAATCTTGGGGTTGGGGATTGACCCAATCGGCAGGATGAACATGATTAACTAATTTTTGATTATGTTCGTCCACCGGGAGAATATTAACTTCACTGGAGCTATTTTGAAACATATTAGACCTCTTGTAAAAATCAAAAATTGTTGTTAGGGTTAGGAGTCAGTAGCCAGTAGTCAGTAGTCAGGAGAATTAAGAATGAATAATAATCAGTTAAATGGTCTATTTACAGATTTTATGCAATTTAATTCTTATTTTTGCCGTTTTTGAACCCTGAAAAATTAATTATGCAAGAGGTTTATTAAAGCAGTTATAGCAATTCCCATAGTTGTGAGGTGCAGAGTCTTGGGTTTTGAGGAGTCAGTTATCAGTTATCAGTTATCAGTTATCAGTTATCAGTTATCAGTTATCAGTTATCAGTTATCAGTTATCAGTTATCAGTTAACTGAGAAAACTCCCCACACCCCACTTCCCATCACCCCACACCCCACACCCCACTTCCCCATTCCCCCACTTCCCCATTCCCCCACACCCCTGGCTGATAACTGATGACTATTCATTGATAACTGATGCCAGGGCGTGACGGGCAATTTTTGTGACGTAGAGGGTGACGGCAACGGTAGCGATAAAACCGATCAGGCGAATAGTCCATTGTAAAGTTGGGTTAGTGGCTGGTGTTGAGGTGCCGATAGTGGCAAGACTGCCCGCTAAAGAGCCAATATAGACATACATTATCGTCCCCGGAATCATGCCTGCGGAACCTAGTAGATAATCTTTCAGGGAAACCCCGGTGACACCATAGGCATAATTGAGCAGATTAAAAGGAAATATGGGAGATAAACGGGTTAAAAGCACTATTTTTAGGCCTTCTTTTCCCACAGCTTCATCGATAGCTTGAAATTTA
This sequence comes from Microcystis wesenbergii FACHB-1317, assembly GCF_014696875.1. Lineage (GTDB taxonomy): Bacteria > Cyanobacteriota > Cyanobacteriia > Cyanobacteriales > Microcystaceae > Microcystis > Microcystis wesenbergii_A. Next base: position 27,785 of record NZ_JACJQV010000166.1, read on the forward strand.
CTATTACCTTGAATTTTTTCCACCACCCAACCCCTAGCCAGATAACGTCCCACCAGAAAAGCGGCAGCAGCGCCGATAGTTGCCCCGATAAAGACGTAAAAAGAGCCTAAAACCAAGCCAAAAACCACACCAGCCCCTAAAGTCAGGATTGAACCTGGAAAAAAGGCCACAGTAGCTAGAATATAGATAATTATAAACGCGATCGCTCCCACAGACCCCAAACTATCCACCCAAGTTAAGGCATGGAAAAGAATAGTTTGAGGATTAAAACCGGTGGAGGCACTGGATTCGAGGGCAAAAGCGGGGGAAGTAGTCAGGAGAAAAGTGCCGCTAAAGGCGATTAGCAGCGGCAAATAACGGCAAATAACCAGCTTTTTCCAGTTGCTGGACTGGGAAATAATCATCACAAGTCCCTAAAAAGAGAATAAAAGAGAGATTAAACTATAAAAGCGAATTAAATAGAACTAGGGGCTATTCTACCGTAGTTATCATTGTTTAGACCAGAAAGCCAATCCTGAAAATTCCCAGAAAATCCCCCTCTCTGGGAGAAGATAGGACAAGCAACAGCCCGGTAAATTTTGCTGTTTACTTGATAAGCTAAGAGGTATCTTAACTGCCTATCCTTAGATTAGCTAAATCTCCCCTAATCCCTTTACTTTTGCCTCTTGCCCCTTGCAAGAGTGCCTCTTGCCTCATCTCAATAAGCAATTTAAATGCGCGGGCAGCTTATTACACCTTGCCGTCTCTGGGGAAAAAATGTCACAATTAGAAATAATTAGCATTGGATATAGCAATTAATCTATGAAAATCCTCCCCAAGGTCAAGGCCCCCACCTTCGTGCAAATGGCACAATGGATCATTAATCCCGTAGCTTTTATGGAAAATGCCGCCCGCAAGCATGGCGATATTTTTAGCACAAAAGTGGGTTTAACTGTAGATAATTTTATCTTTGTCAGTAGTCCTTCGGCCCTACAACAAATTTTAACTAATGACCGTAAACAATTTTCGGCACCGGGGGAAGCAAATCGGATTATTGCCCCGATTATTGGTGATTATTCCGTCGTCATGTTAGACGGAGACATCCACAAAAAACGCCGTCAGCTTTTATTGCCACCTTTTCACGGGGAGAGAATGCGTTTTTACGGCGATTTAATCCGCGATATTACCCTGAGAGTAATGGCAGAATTGCCCGAAAATCAACCTTTTAAGGCCCGTTCAGCCACCACAGCGATTGCTTTACAAGTAATTATGGAGGCAGTTTTTGGAATTAGTCAAGGGGAACGTTATCAAACCCTGAAAAAAATTCTGGCTGAAATGCTCGATATTTTTAACTCTCCAGTGATGGCTTCTTTGTTATTTTTCCCAATTTTGCGGGCTGATTTGGGTGCTTGGAGTCCCTGGGGAAAATACCAGCGTTACCAAGAAAAAATTGATGATATTATCTATACAGAAATTGCCGAAAGAAAAGCTAATCCTAACCCCAATCGTACCGATATTTTATCACTACTGATGTCGGCCCGGGATGAAGAAGGCAACCCGATGAGCGATAAGGAATTGCGCGATGAATTAATGACCTTATTATTCGCCGGTCATGAAACCACAGCCACTGCTATGTCTTGGGCGCTCTACTGGACCCATCGCTATCCAGAAATTAAAGCAAAAATTCTGCAAGAAATAGCCACTTTAGGAGATAATCCTAACCCCATTGATATAACTCGATTACCCTATCTTTCGGCGGTTTGTTCGGAAACTTTACGCATTCATCCCGTGGGAATGTTAACTTTTCCGCGAGTAGTGCAAGAACCGGTAGAACTAGATGGTTATCCTTTAGAAAAAGGGACAATTCTTATGGGTTGTATTTATCTGTCCCACCACCGCGAGCAAACTTTCCCCGATTCCCATACTTTTAAACCAGAACGCTTTTTAGAAAAACAATTCACCCCCTACGAATATATGCCTTTTGGTGGTGGAGCGCGTCGTTGTATCGGGGAAGTTTTAGCTATCTACGAGATGAAAATCGCTATCGCCACAATTTTGGCCAATTATCAGTTAACTCTAGTTAATAATACCCCCGAAAAACCCAGCCGCCGCGGTTTAACCCTTGCTCCCTCGCGAGGAGTTCCCATGGTCTTAAAAGGACGACGGGAACCTCTGGTGACGGCCCCGATGCTCGCCGAAATTTCTTAAAAAAACTGACAAACTATTGTACAATCAGAGTTGTGGTATCCCATATCATAACTCTGTTTTTTTGTCAATAAAATTGGGGATAATTATGGTCTTAATTCGTTTAGCTAAATCCTGGCAAATTTCCGAAAATGAAGTTACTTCCGAAAGTGTTTATTTTAACCGTCGTCGCTTTTTACAGGGGTTAATCGGGACAGGAATTGCGGGGAGTTCCCTATTATTAACTGCTTGTGGTAAATCCTCCTCCTCGGAAGCTTTAGAAAAAAGTTTGCAATTACCTAAAATTGAAGGGTTCAGCAAGAATCCGCAGTTTTTAACGGTAAATCGCCCCATAGCTGCCGAAACTGTAGCCGGGAAATATAACAATTTTTATGAGTTCGGAGGGGGGAAAAATATCTGGTTAAAAGCGCAGAAACTACCGACGAATCCCTGGACGGTAGAAGTGGGAGGATTGGTAAAAAATCCCCAAACCTACGATATAGATACTATTAAAAAAACCTTTCCTCTCGAAGAAAGAATCTATCGTTTTCGTTGTGTGGAAGCTTGGTCAATGGTGTTACCTTGGTTGGGGTTTCCCATGAGTGCTTTAATTGCGGCAGTGGAACCAAAACCCGAAGCAAAATTCGTCCGTTTTACCTCCTTTTATGATCCCGAAATTACCAAAGGGCCAGGATTACATTTAGGAGCCTTACCTTGGCCTTATACAGAAGGTTTAAGAATTGAAGAAATGGCCAATGAATTAGCTTTCTTTGCCCTGGGAATTTTCGGGCATGATTTACCCAAACAACACGGCGCACCCTTGCGAATGGTTATTCCTTGGAAATACGGTTTTAAAGGGGCAAAATCAATAGTAAAAATTGAATTTACCGCCAAACAACCAGCCACCTACTGGAACACAATTGACGCTCACGAATACGATTTTGAGGCTAATGTGAACCCCAGTAAACCCCATCCCCGTTGGTCGCAAGCAACGGAGAAATTTATCGGCAGTAGAAGTGATTTATCTTGGGAAATTATCGAAACTCTGCCCTATAATGGCTATGGTGAATATGTGGCTAGTTTGTATAGTTAAGTTTTATGATTATCCCCGTTTTATTTAGTTTAAGTGAGTATTTATGGAAAATAAAACTCTGTACGAACAAGACTTTTATCTCTGGATTAGAACTACTATTAATCAACTGCAAGCCAGACAGTTTGAGCGGGTAGATTTAGATAATTTACTGGAGGAGTTAGCAAGTATGGGAAGGAGTGAAAAGCGCAAAATCGAAAATCTTTTGATTCAATTACTGGTACATTTGCTGAAACTAACTTACTGGACAGGAGAAAAAGCTAGAAATGAGGGTCACTGGAAAGGGGAAATTAGAAACTTTCGCCGACAAATAATCAAAGAAGTTAAAGATAGCCCTAGTCTCAAACCCTATCTTTTGGAAATCTTTGAGGAATGCTATCAATTTGCTAGAAAAGATGCTAGTGATCGCTCTCAATTACCCCTCGATACTTTCCCCGCTATTCCCCTTGGTTCCCTTGAACAAATTCTCGATGAAGATTGGTTTCCCACTAATAACCATGAGTAATATATAGAGGTCAATTATGGATAATAAAACCCTGTACGAACAAGACTTTTATCTCTGGATTAGAACTACTATTAATCAACTGCAAGCGAGACAGTTTGAGCGGGTAGATTTAGAGAATTTACTGGAGGAATTAGCAAGTATGGGAAGGAGTGAAAAGCGCAAAATCGAAAATCTTTTGATTCAATTACTGGTACATTTGCTGAAACTAACTTACTGGACAGGAGAAAAATCTAGAAATGAGGGTCACTGGAAAGGGGAAATTATCAACTTTCGCCGACAAATAATCGAAGAAATTAAAGATAGCCCTAGTCTGAAACCTTATATTCTCGAAATCTTTGAGGAATGCTATCAATTTGCTAGAAAAGAGGCTCAAGTTAGAACTCAATTACCCCTCGATACTTTCCCCGCTATTCCCATTGGTTCCCTTGAACAAATTCTCGATGAAGATTGGTTTCCCACTAATGACCACGAGTAATATATAGAGGTAAATTATGGATAATAAAACCCTGTACGAAGAAGACTTTTATCTCTGGATTAGAACTACTATTAATCAACTGCAAGCGAGACAGTTTGAGCGGGTAGATTTAGAGAATTTACTAGAGGAGTTAGCAAGTATGGGAAGGAGTGAAAAGCGCACAATTAAAAGTCTGTTAACCCGATTATTAGAACATTTACTTAAGCTCAAATATTGGGCGGCAGAAAGAGAGAGAAACGAAGGTCACTGGAAGGGAGAGATTAGAACTTTTCGTCTCGATATATTAGATGAACTTAAAGATAGTCCTAGTCTGAAACCTTATCTTTTGGAAATTTTTGATGAATGTTATCTTTCAGCCCGAAAAAATGCCAGTGACCGCTCTCAATTACCCCTCGATACTTTCCCCGTTATTCCCATTGGTTCCCTTGAACAAATTCTCGATGAAGATTGGTTTCCTGCGGGCGATAATCTGGAAATATAGCCATCAGTTAGACTGCTCCATACTGCTGTAACAAAAAACAACTATCCCCCGATAGCGATCGCTAAAGGTCGAATAATTATAAATTGTTGTCAAGGGGTGCGGTCAGATCGAAGAATCATCGCTAGAATTAGCCTAATTGTCAGTGCGATGCCGAAGGCACTGCATAGCAGATCGCCGATCTGGTAGGGTGCGTTGCCTAATGCAACTTCTACTGCTCCAGCGATCGATTTTGGGGAACGCACCATGCCCATTGATTGAAGCTGTGGTCTAAATTTGATCGCCGATCGTGTAGTACGGGGCCTGGTGATGCTCACACAAATGATACTGAATTGCCAGATATTGGAGTTCACTACTGGCTAGATGCAGGAACGAGGCTGAAATACATTTTGAAAGTCTGGGTTGAGGATTAAAGAGCTTGCGAATTAGTAGTCAGGGTGGGCGTTTGCTCACCTTGCTTTTTCATGCGGTAATATGGAATGAGATGGTGAAAGACTGAGACTATAGCTATGACGCTCGCATCTAATGGAAAAACCGCTATCATTCGTACAGAGCGAGGACTGACAATCGCAGGAACCCGCATCACCCTCTACGATGTGATGGATTATGTGACTGCTCAATATCCACCTAAGTTCATTCAGGGATTATTTGATCTGACGGAAGAGCAAATTAACACTGCCCTGGCTTATATTGAGGCTCATCGTGCGGATGTGGAAGCTGAGTACCAGCAAGTTCTCAAAGAAGCTGAAGAACTCCGACAGTATTACGAAGAGCAAAATCGTGAGCGAGTTGCCCGTATTGCTGCGCAACCACCTAAGCCAGGCTCCGAGGCTGCTTGGGAAAAGCTTCGAGTGGCTAAGGCAAAGCGTGAGTCGAAAGTATGATTTTTTTGATTGATCACAATCTCAAAGGTCATGCCTTGGTTTTCTTGGGTGCGATCGCAACTCAGGGCTGGCTTGATATCGTCCCGATGCAGTTCGTCACCTTTGCAGAGATGGATTTGTCGATCAACAGTGATGACAGGACGGTTTGGCGACTTGCTCAAGAGAATCAGATGATTTTGCTTACCGCTAATCGCAGTATGGAAGGGAAAGATTCCCTAGAGCAGGTCATGCGTGAAGAAAATACCTCAGAGTCATTGCCTGTGATCACCGTTAGCAATGCTGATCGGCTTTTGAATGATTCCGAATATCGAGGTCGGTGTGTTGAAAGTCTTGTTGAAATTGTGCTTGATATTGATACCTATCGAGGCGCAAGACGCATTTTTATTCCGTGACGCGCCGAATGCTAGAGCCATTGAAGTCTATCTGTAGGGACACGGCATAACGGGGTCTTTATACTGAATCGGTTTTTAATAGCATGATTAACTGCCAATTCAACTTGAAAAACCCGCTCCCTTCTCCCCACTGCTGTAACAAAAAACAACTATCCCCCGATAGCGATCGCTAAAGGTCGAATAATTGTAAATTTTTGTCAATGGGTGCGGTCAGATCGAAGAATCATCGCTAGAATGAGCCTAATTGTCAGAAATTTAGTTAAACAAGGTTTTTGGCAATATGCTAATCTGGCTAACACGCTTTTGGGGTTGATATAGGGAAAAGTTCTGGCGATCGCTCTTAAATGGAATGATATACCGAAAGTTGACCCATATCGTTACTATGGAGAGTTTTATGCAGAAAGTTTCCGTGTAATATGTAGTTAGCCCGCTAGACCTTGGTTGAGACAGCAGCCACAAGTTCACCTTTTGGCGTTTGTCCGGAAATTACTTACATATGGATGAAATCTTTTACAGGGTGCTTATCTTTAGACGAAGAAATTACAGCCCTACAAGCTCACTCTCATGAAAACTCGCCGTAATCCTCTATTCTCTCTCAGTGCATTTCTACTAAGTTTGCTCCTAGTCATCAATCCACTAGGAATAGGTAAATTATCTGTAAATCAGGTTCAGGCTCAATCAGCACCCCGTCCATACGTTGTACTGGTAAAATGTTAACGGTCTAAATTTTCGGGCAAACACAAAACTCTATTTTTGGATTACGGAAGTTGATGAACCACGAACAAATTGAGCGAGTTTTAGACTTGTTTAGCCAACGTGAGTATGAACTCAAAGTAGAACAAAGAGCTTTTGAGATTTGGCTTGGGGTATTGGAGCCTTTTGGAGCTTTTTCTAGAGGGTGTGGGATCGTGTTACCGCTCATAGCAGGATTTACACTTCTCGGTCAATCTAAGTTTTGGGGTGTCACTTGGGAGCTAGTTAGCGGCAGCTTATCTCTAGTAGCTGCAATTCTTACAGGAATCCATACAGGTTTTAAGTGTGATGATCATCAAGCCGAATGCCGCCGATTAATAAAAGCATTACAAAGCTTAGTAGAAGGCTATCAAGCAGCTAAGACAGCAGATGAAAGTGAGCTAAAAAACAGGTTCAGTGAACTTGAGATTCGCCTTAAGGAATTGCGTGACAGCAGCAAGGTTCGACCAGCTAGGTGGTGTATTCGGCGTGCAAAACGAGAATTAAAAGTTGCCCATCACCCAGGCTAACAATTCGGCTGGAGCGGACTGCCGAAAGCTGCCATTGTGATTATCGAGGTTACTAGCAGTGTGATCGCCGATCTTGTAGTGCGATGCCGAAGGCACTGCATAGCAGATCGCCGATCTTGTAGGGTGCGTTCCCTAATGCAACTTCTACTGCTCCACTGATCGATTTTGGGGAACGCACCATGCTCATTGATTGAAGCTGTGGGTTTAAGTGTGCTGTGGGCTAATCTGGCTAACACGCTTTTGGACGTGATATAAGGATGGTATCGGTGACGGTTTATCTGATGACAGAGAATGGATATGTGGGGGATGTCTTTCAGGCATTGCTTACCCCGCTAAAGGTTAAAATGATCATGAAGCGATAGAATTACTCTAATGAAACTAGATCGTATTACGAGCCATCCAAACCGTATGAATGGGCAACCCTGCATTCGTAATCTTCGCCTTACGGTTCGTCGAGTGATTGAGCTACTGGCAACTTATCCCGATCGAGCAGAATTACATCAAGAGTTTCCGGAACTGGAGGATGAAGATATTCGACAAGCCCTAATTTTTGCCTCTTCCTACTTGGATGATCGCATCATTGAACTTCCTAATCGCTATGAAGCTGTTGCTTGATCAGGGACTACCGCTTTCTGCGGCAACTTTATGCTGACAAGAATATTTCACGTACAAGGTTGGGTTGACGACTATTACCCAACACCCTCAGAACCAAGATTAAATGCGGTAGGATAGGCATTGGATAGATTTTCTAGATTGCCGTGAGCGAAACCGTCTATGACTAGAAATCCTTGCTAATCTATCTTTACTCGACTTGAACCAAGCTGTGCTAGATTTAGCAGAGCAATCCCCGGAACGCAGCAACCTTCCCGCAAAAGCTGATATTGATGCTGTTCATATCGCCGCCGCAACCGTTCACGGCATGGATTACCTGCTCACCTGGAATTGCAAGCACATCGCCAATGCTCAAATTCAAGGAAAGTTGGCAGAGATCAGCCTTGATTTTGGCTACGAGTTGCCAATTCTTTGTACACCCTATGAACTTCTCGGAGGTTGATTATGTTTCAGGATGAGATTGTGGAAGAGATCCACAAAATTCGTGAAGAGTACTCTCGGTCATTCAATCATGACTTGAAAGCCATCTTTGCTGATTTGCAAAAGCAACAAGCTGAAAGTGGCAGAGAAGTTGTTACCTTATCTCGAAAACACGGTCTAACAACACGTTGGAGCGGACGAGCGAGAGATATTGATAGTGGTGCAAAGGATATTAGCCGCCGCTCAACTTAGCCGTTATGCCGCATAGCCCTTAGGGAGCAGGCCCAAAAGATTATCAGCATGTGAAGGAAGGGCTTACTTCATGGGCGCTCTAGATTAAAACAAGGCTTCTGTTGAAATTGAGCAATGACCAAAAGTGGCAGAACCCAACTTGGGTATTTCATAAACTTCGACCTATGGCAAGATGCACTGGATCTTCTTAATTTTCAGATTAAGCAGAAGATGAACAATAGGCACTTTAATACTCTCAGTATGTTTTATTATGAGAGGCTAGATATAAATTGCCTCAACCATCCAACACAAGACTATTTCAATATAAAAATATCCAGTAGCCTCTTTTATGGTTTAAAGAAAGAGTTTTCTGTTCTCTCCTACGTCATTCCTAAACCAGGGCTAGGGCTAAGAGATTATAAATTTTTTACCTACCCAATGAGAACTGTATACTATTCCATCGGGCTTTATTTGCTTAAGTTATCGCAAGAATTCTTAATTGAAACATATAAAAAGATTGATAGCATTGAAGCTTTTTATGGTGGCAACCTCACCTACAAATCCAACAAGCTCCAAATCAATCCAAAGAATGTATATTATCGTAGTTTTCACGAGCAGTTTAAGTTAAAAATTAAAGAAGAAACTAAGTTAGACAACGCAAGCAAAGTAATATTAAAGCTTGATATTGAAAATTATTTTAATGAGTTATCAATATCAACATTGTTAAGCCTTCTCAGCCGTTTTATCAAGCCAAGTGTTCAGGCTAATTTGGCTTATGACATGTTTACAAGGGAGCAAATTATTTGCTTATTTCAATTCATCTCGAATGGTAAGTCTGGCATACCTCAAGGAGACAACAATATTATTTCAAGTTTCCTTGGATACTTGTATTTAGTTTTTGGTGATCTATTCATTGACGATGTACTGAATAGCTACAAACATGTTGTTGACTCGCATAAGATTATTAGATACACCGATGACATTTATATCTCTATAACATTCAAAGATATTATTGATCAAAAGGATCAGGGTTTGTTCGTTCATTCAATTGCTTCTCAAATCGCCGAGGTTCTATATAGTCAGCTTGGTCTCAAGCTTAATCTGAAAACACGGCTTTACAGACTATCTCAAGAAGAAGAAAAAGAGGAGCTATTGAAAAATATTAGAAAGTCATCTCCCAGTGATGAATATTTTCGTGCTATTCAAGAAGACGAGGAGGAAGAAGAGGAGGAATCCGAACCCCCTACTAAAACTCCTCAAGATAAACTAGAAGAAATATTTGAAGAGTTAAGGAAAATTAAAAACTCCAGAGTAGAAGACTATTTTGTGAGAGGTGATTCAGTACAAGAGGAAATTCTTCAAGAAGTATTTGACAAAAGTGTTGAGCAGATCCTTGATAAACCAGAAAACAAGGAAAAAATAGAGAAAATTTTTAATGATTTTGATTTTAATTTAGTTAAAGTACAGCCCCTTGAAATATTAATCATTCTACTTAAAGATACGACTGCAACTAATAATTTTAGGAAGTTTTGTTTAGATAAGACAATTATCACTACAGGGGATGCCGACTTAATTATCAAGTTCTTGTGTCAGACTAAATTTGCTGATACAAAACTATTAGAGAAGCTGAAGCAAAACTTTCACATGAGTAACATTATTGGTATTTTCCTTGATTGCAAGTTAAATTGTCATCAGCCTGGATACTATAATCTTGCCTGTATGCACATGAAAAAGTTGTCTGAGATGCCTGATGTTCTTGAACAGACAAAGCTACGAGTTTTAAGTGAGAAAAGCGCATCTTATTCCGTTGCACTTAATCATTTAGTTAATGAAATTCATGCCGTTTGTATAAAACAGGAACAAGCAAACAAGAAAAATTATGATGTCAACGATGTAGTTAAGTTCTTGCAATCAAAGGGTATCCAGCATGAGGTATGTATAAAAGTCAGAAACCTATTTGATCGTAGAAACTCTAATCGTGTTTCACATCCTGGTTCTGATGAAAGTATTGCTTGGGAAGTCACAAAGGAGGAGTACCTGGATTACTATGAGCATGTTGGGCGGTGCTTAGATTTTCTCTTGTAGCGCGATCGCCGATCTTGTAGGGTGCGTTCCCTAATGCAAGTGCGATCGCGTATCTTGTAGGGTGCGTTCCCTAATGCAAGTGCTACTGCTCCAGCGATCGATTTTTGGGGAACGCACCATGCCCATTGATTGAAGCTGTGGGTTTAAGTGCGATGCCGCTCTTGTGGGCCTAGTTGGGGAATGTTAGCGAAGATTCCCGATGTTTAGGTTAAAATAGAGGGCAAAAGTTGCCACAGGGTCGCTTCAATGACAGTTCGACAACCCCGCTACAGCAAAGAAGAATTCGCTCGACGTGGTAATGAGATTTATGAATCTCAGGTACGTTCTCAGGTAGAGGAGGGAAATCAGGGGAGAATTGTGGCGATCGACATCGAAACTGGAGCGTTTGAGCTTGCCGACGATACGATTACTGCTACCGATCATCTCTAGGAGCGTGTCCCTGATGCTCAACCTTGGGTGATTCGGATTGGACATAGAGCCGTCTTCCGTTTTGGCAGTCGCAGCCAGAGAAAGCCCTTATGATGTGTGGGGATGGATCTTTTGTATGGCTTTAAACTTCAGATTGAGGCAGTGGAAGGTGGGCGCGTTACGATTGAAGCGCTGTGACTCAGCCAAAGTTATCGGTGAAGAAGGTCTAACTTTACCGTTATACTGAATCGGTTTTTAATAGTATGATTAACTCCCAATCCAACTTTAAAAACCCGCTCCCTTCTCCCCACTCTCCTATACCTTTTAAACAGGATTTAGTCTGACTATCTAGGGTTTGCTGAATAAGTACGGGCGAAGCATTCGGATAGAAAATCTACGTTTTCACCGATAGGTTATTGTCCGAATGCTTCGCCCCTACAGGACGCGGGCCGATGAAGACGCAAGGTTTTGAACGACGATTCTCTCAAAATCTTGCACCTGTGGGAGCGAGAAAAGCCCCAAAACCCTTACTTTGCCTACATTTCAAATTTATTCAGCAAACCCTATCTAAATTACTGGTTAAGACTATGAGCAGGGAGCAGAGAGAAAAAACCTGACTACTGACTGAAAGCTGATCACCGACAAAACCTATCCCAAAACGCTCGAATCGCGCAGGGATTGAATTTCCTCGGTTTGTAAACGCGCCCCAAAAGTAGAAACCACCCGGGCAGCCGCTAGAGAAGCGAGATTTCCCGCTCCTTTGTAACCCATACCGTGGGTAATACCGTAGAGAAACGCACCTGCATACATATCCCCCGCACCGACGGTATCGATCGCCTGTACGGGATGGGGGTCAATTTCCAAGAGATTTTCGCCATCATAGATCAAAGAACCACTGGCACCCCGGGTGATAGCGAATCCTTTGGCAATGGTTTTAAAATAGGCGATCGCTGACTCAATTTCCTCGCTGCCAGAAATAGTCAAAGCTTCCGACTCATTAGCGAAAACGAAATCTAACCCGGTTCCGATCATTTCCAGTAATCCCTCCCGGAAGAAGATCGCCATATTGGGATCCGACAGGGATAAAGCGGTTTTAACTCCAGCAGCCTGAGCAATTTCTCGCCCTTTAATAGCGGCAGCTTTGGCAGTGGGAGAGGTGACGAGATAACCTTCGAGATAGAGATAATCGGCATTAGCGATCGCTGAAGGGACTAATTCTCGTTCGGAAATTTCCCCGGTGATGCCGAGAAAAGTATTCATGGTGCGATCGGCATCGGGAGTGACGAACACTAGACATTTTCCCGTGATTCCCACCTCTTTTTCGCCGCCGTGTTCATTGGTATGCAAACCACAGGCCCGCAGATCTTGCAGATAAAACTTACCTAATTCGTCATTACCCACTTTACAGGAATAGAAACCTCTACCCCCCAACTGAGCGATCGCTACTAGGGTATTCGCCGCCGATCCGCCACCGCTGCGTTTACAATCAAGAGCCAATTTTTCCATCAACTGGGTTTGACGATTTTCGTCCACCAGCGTCATCACTCCTTTATCGATGCCTAATTCTTGCAGTAATTCAGGAGAGACTTGAAATTCCATATCAACGAGCGCGTTACCGATCCCATAAACGTTGTATTGTTTGCCCATAATTTAGTCGATCGCCTAAAAATACTTTGTTATTGATAGTAGGGAAAGAAGAGGCAAAAAGCTAGAGGCTTTTTTCAGCCAGAGAATACCATAAACAAAAATAATGGGTGTGCTAGTCTCACACCCCCAGTAATTTGTGTTAAGTTTTGTTTAACGAAGCCACTTTAAGCCTCATCGTAGGCCTCTAGATCCAACAGATAAAGATAAGATTCCGCTAATTCCTGTCTTTGAAAAGCGATCGCCCGCAACAGGTGCCAATCCCGCAAAGCCTCGAAGGGGTTGCTATACTCATCTTTTTCTAGTCGTTCGGCTAAAGAAGCAATATCAGCGGCGGTATATTTGGCAATATCTTGATCAGTGAAGCTTATAACTGTCATTTCTGCACCTTCCTCGACCTTTGTTCTATTTCTAGCCTAACATATATTCTGAGTTGAAAAAATGCCTTCCCCGCCAAGTTAAGAACTGTAAATGGATGGGTAATTGTGGTACAATTCCAGCAAAAAAGCTATTTTTGATTGATCTTCTATGAAAACAGCCCTCATTACCGGTGCTTCCACTGGTATCGGTGTCGTCTTTGCCCGTCAACTTGCCCAACGGCAAATGGAGCTAATTTTAGTCGCTAGATCTAGGGATAAACTAGAACAATTAGCAGCGGAATTGGGGGAACAATACGGGGTAAAAGTGACAGTTATCGTTCAAGATCTGACCGTTGCTGGGGCGGGAAAGCTAGTATATGATACGGTGAACCAAAAAGGAATCAACGTTGATTTACTGGTCAATAATGCCGGTTTTGGTGATTATGGTGCTTTTAGCGAGCAGGATTTAGCCCGACAGTTAGAAATGATCCAGTTAAATAATCTGGTATTGGTGGAATTAAGCCACTATTTTCTCCGTCCGATGCTTGCCGGCACTGGGGGGGCAATTATCAATGTTGCTTCCATTGCCGGGTTTCAACCGCTGCCCTATCTTTCCGTCTATGCGGCGACAAAAGCTTTTGTCCTCAGTTTTAGCGAGTCTCTCTGGGCAGAAAATAAAGACAAAGGCGTTAAAATCCTTGCTCTTTGCCCCGGTCCGACGGAATCGAATTTTTTTGAGGTGGCCCGATTTCCCAGTGCCTTTATGGGCAAAAACGGCCGGTTAGATTCGGCAGAAGTGGTGGTACAAGAGGCTTTAACCGCCTTGGCAAACAAACGCCCCAACGTGGTAGCCGGTAAATTGGCTAATAAAATTATCGTCAATCTGCCCCGTTTTTTGCCCAGAAGTTGGATCCTGTCTTTGATAGAAAAGCAATTCAAGCCATAACTAGAATCAAGCTAATTAGAGCAATTGCTGATAGGATTTTAAGGGAATACCTGTCCGGTTTCTCACTTCGATCGCCGAACGATAGACACCGTTTTTTTCTCTTTCGGCGACAATTTTATCAGCCACGGAAAAGTCAAGACCGAGATTGACTAATTCCGCAACGGAGTAGTAGTTTAAACAACGCCAAGAAACGTCAACTTCTTGGCGAATATCGTAGGCAAAGATAATCAAAGGTTCCAATTTTTTGAGATAATTTTCCGGTAAACCAGCCAGGAAGTGTAATTCTTCTAAATGGGTAAAAATATGTCCTTCATTACGGACAGAAACGATATCATTGGCATAGACAATCGGCAACCCTAATTTATGAACCAGATCGTTGGTGGAACAGCTGTTAATATCAATTTTTTCGAGAGGAGAGGATGACTGTCTAGAATCGGTTCTATTTGCCGAAGCTATTGGATGGGAATTAAGCTGTTGACGGATGTATAAACCCAGGCCGATTTGGGCAAACCAAATGACGATAAAAGACTCTTGTGTAAGGAAAATAAAGGAGATAACTGTCAAGGCAATGCCGACGGATAACCAACTTTGGTTATTAGTTTTCTTGCCAGCATTAGCAATGGCAAGCCCACCAAAAACTGGGACTAAAGATAGCCAGATCCACTCGGAAGATTCGGGAGGGCGAGGAGAGAGATTAGACATATTTTTTTAAAGAGAATCTAAATATTTTCTGCGTTTTTCTTCGTATTCTTCAGCAGTAATAATTCCCTGATCGTAAAGTTTTTTAAGCTGGAGTAAAGTAGCGGTTTTTTGCTGGGCTGATTCTGGCAGTCCTCGCTCTCTACTGCTGGGGAGATAGTTAGGATTATATTTAGCATCAAAAGCTTGATCTGACATGATGATTAAACCAATAAATTCAAAAAAAGCAATGATGCCGGGGATAAAAGTCCAGAAGAAAAGTAGATAAAAAATACCTGCCAAATTTTCCCCTAGATAAAACTTATGGATGCCAAGATAACCGAGAAAAAAGGCTAGTAAAGCCGCTATAGTTCTATTTCTCATAATTTTTGAGATTTCCCTAATTTAGCCAAAAGAAAGTATAAAACCACGATGCCTGCCTGTAATTCCAAGAGAGTAATATAACCCTTGACTAGATAATTTAATTCTAGGGAGGAATTAAAAGCAAAAACTAGCATACCCAAGACTAAAAAAGGCAGTAAGTGCCAGCCAGATTTGGGTATTTTTATTCCCGTACTATTAACCTGATTCATGGGCTAATTCTCTAGGTTGATCTTTTTCGGTGATAGGGGCAAAATCGGGCTTTGTCAAGGGGGGGTTTGATTAACTTTTAGCATCTCAACGAGGATATTATGGGCATCCTTGGCTGATTCTAGGGTGCGCTCAAAAGGTATTCTAATTGTTTGACTCTCCCCTAATTTTTCTACGGCTAAATCCATGCCTTGGGGATCGATGGAGAGCATTTGAGCAGTTTCTGCATCGGTGATATTACCGTAAACTTGAGCGTAGAAAAGCACGGCATCACCGTGATCTTTGTTCATGTGTTTACAGATGCGATCGCTAATGGTGGTAGTGATAGTTTCAGTCATAATATTCCAGAAAAAATCGATAATATCGTTAAAATTGCTAGTTTTTTGGGATAATTAGGGTGGGTACGGGCAAAAGCCAGTTCTAAATCGAGGCAAATGGGGGACGGAGGGCAATAATTTGATTGCTGGTCAATGCTGCTTCTCAGGCTGTCTCTAACGAGTTTACAACAGGTAGCAGACGGATGAACAGGGGGGCGATATCTTGGAGGGTTTCTAAACTATCTAGCTCAAGACTGATTTTTTGATAGGGTGCAGATAGGGGATATTAGTTAGGGTAGCGTAATTAATCCCTAATTGCCAGATAATTTGGGCGTGAGGATGGCAGGTATCAATAATAAGTTTAATGTTATTTTCTTGACAAAAAGCTTTAATTGTGCATTTATCTAAATTGTCCCAATTCAGGTCAATCGAAGTAATGGTCTGTCAAAGCCATAATCACGGATAATGGGAGAGATAAATTCAGCCTAATTTGTCCAATGATGCCGGCTAAGAATGAACGCACCTCTGAGCAAAAATTGAGCCAAAAAGGGAGTTAGTAACTTATTCATGTCCTTAAAAGGAGGCAGCTTGCAGTGACTGAGCAACGTACTAGTATTGATTGGCCGAACAGAGGAAATACTTGGTAGATGAACGTTATCCAGATGCGGTGAGTATTGGGATTTTTAGTTCCTCAGCTTTAACTTGATCTAATAAACTATTGGTTTGACTAAAGATGAGATTAAGCAAATCTTCAGAATTATTGCGTTAACATAAGTTCCCCCCTAGCCCGATTAGGCATCGATCGCTTAAAATAGTCAAAATTAACTTATTTGTTGGCCTATGTCTCCCCTCGACAACATCGCTAAACTGTCTCACCTCACCCGCACAGATGTTCAGAAAAATTGGTTGATCGCTACAGCAGCGGGAAAACCAATTCAACCCGTCACTCTCAATGAAAAACAATACATTATTTGGCCGGCCGGCAGACAAATCCAATATCTAACTCAAAAAATTATTGTCCCCGAACATTTAGCCGGTTATCCTTTAGAGGGAATGGAACTGAGATTAATCTTAACTTGGTGGGCGGAAGATGTCAAAATTTATGTTAATAATCAATTTATCCAAGCGGGAGATCTCTTTGATTCTTCCACGCGCATTTTACTTTCTAACTCGGTCTCTACTGGTCAAGAAATTCTTGTTACTCTCCGTTTAGTCAGTCCTAATCATGATATTGGTGGTTTGATGAAATCAGAGTTAATCTATGAATATAGCCAAGCGATCGATCCTAGTTTTGTTGCTGATGAATTAACCATTCTCCATAATTATCTGCAAACTTTTTATCCTGAAAACTTAGCAGCTTTTACCGCTACTCTCGATAATATTGACTGGAATAATGTCACCAACAAAGATAAATTTAATCAATCCCTAGAATCAATTCGTCAATCCCTGCAACTCCTCGCTAAACCTCTGAAAGAACGCAGTTTTCATCTTCTCGGTCACGCACATTTAGATATGGCTTGGTTGTGGCCGTTGGCAGAAACTTGGCAAGTGGCAAAAAACACTTTTATCTCGGTTTTAAACCTGCAAAAAGATTTTCCTGCCCTCATATTTGGTCATTCTAGTCCCCTAATTTACGAATGGATAGAAAAACATCATCCTGACCTGTTTCAAGCAATTCTAGAGGCATATAAAGGGCAATCTTGGGAACTTTTGGGCGGGATGTGGGTAGAACCAGAAGTCAATTTAATCTCTGGAGAATCCCTATTTCGACAGCTGCTTTATGGACAACAATATTTTCAAGAAAAATTTGGACAAATCACTAAAACTGCTTGGCTGCCGGATACCTTTGGTTTTCCCTACCAATTGCCGCAAATTCTTAAATCCTTTGGCATCAAATATTTTGTAACCGGTAAACTACATTGGAATGATACGACTAAATTTCCCCACGGTTTTTTCTGGTGGCAATCTCCCGATGGCAGTAAAATTCTTTCCCTCATGTCTCCTCCCAATGTTGCCGGAGTTATGGATACTAACCCAATTATTATGACCGATCATGCTCTCAATTGGGAACAGCAAACCGGCTTAAAAGATATTTTTTGGCTGCCCGGTGTTGGTGACCATGGCGGCGGTCCGACTCGTGATATGTTAGAGGTGGCCCAACGTTGGCAAAAATCTCCTTTTTTCCCCCAGCTAAAATTTAGCCAAGCAACAACTTATCTGGACAGTCTGGAGACAAGTAATCTTCCTATCTGGGATGATGAATTATATCTAGAATTCCATCGCGGTTGTTATACTACCCACGCCGACCAAAAGGCCTATAATCGTTACTGTGAAATCCTCTTGTATCAAGGGGAATTATGGTCTTCTCTGGCTAATATCTTACTAGAGATTCCCTATCCGAAAGTCGAGATAGAATCCGCATGGAAAAAGGTTTTATTAAATCAGTTTCACGATATACTTCCCGGTACTTCTATCCCCGAAGTGTTTAGGGATGCCAATCAGTTATGGCAGCAAGTTATCAGCACAGGTGAAGCAATTTTAGATCAAGCTTTACAGGCAATTGCCACTCAAATTAATTTACCTAATCCCCCCCATCCCCAAGCAAAACCTTTTCTAGTTTTTAATTCTCTTAACTGGGAAATATCCCAGGTTATCTCTTTAGCTGTAGAATCTGTCAATTGTTCGGTTTATGACTTGAATAATTGTCTCTGTCCTTCGCAATTATCCCACGACAATCAGCTATTATTTCTCGCTGAAAATATTCCTTCTGTGGGTTATAAGTTGTTTTGGTTAGTTCCCAATCAGCAAGCAACGGAGAAAAATTTAACTAACTGCCAATTTACTTTAGATAATGGACTGCTCAAAGTTACCATTAACTCGGAAACGGGGGATATAGATAGTATATTTGATATAATTAATCAAAAAGAAATCCTGCAAGCTGCTGGTAATCAGTTACAGGCATTTAAAGATCAAGGACAATATTGGGACGCTTGGAATATCGATCCGAATTATCAACAATATCCCTTACCTAAAACAGTATTAAAATCGATCGAATGCTTAGAATGTGGTGCCTTGCGCTGGCAGATTCGCGTGATCAGAAGTTTAGGTGATTCGCAATTTTGTCAAGATTATATCTTAGAAAAAGATTCTCCTATTCTCCAGATTAAAACTATTGTTAATTGGCAACAGGAACATACTTTAGTAAAAACCGCTTTTCCTCTCACCCTCAACAGCGATTTTACCACCTATGAAATTGCCTGTGGTGCGATCGAGCGTGATCACGAACCAGAATCGCCAAAATGGGAAGTTTACGCCCATAAATGGGCGGATTTAACCGATACAGAAGCAAACTATGGGGTAAGTCTTTTAAATAATAATAAATATGGCTATGATGCTACTAACCAGCAACTGCGATTAACTCTGTTGAGAAGTCCCCGCTGGCCAGATCCCGAGGCGGATCTGGGAAACCAAGAATTTACCTATGCAATATATCCCCATCAAGGTAACTGGAAAACGGCGAAAACTGTCCATCACGCTTGGCAGTTAAACTCACCTGTCAACGTTATTTTTATTAATAATTCTTCTCGATCAACCCAGTTGCCACCCGTGGCACAATGGTTAAAATTCTCGGCCGATAACTTAATTTTAATGAGTTTCAAACAAAGTGAAACATCCCCTCAGAGTTGGGTAATGCGCGTCTATGAATGTCAGGGAGAAAACGCTGTTATCGATTGGCAAAATCAATTACAATTAACAGTAAAAGAATCGATCGACGGTTTAGAAAGAGCGATCGATCCTATGGAGCAAATTTCTCCTTGGCAGATAGCCACATGGTTATTAAAGAATTAATCTTCGTGATCTTCAAAAGGATCGCTTAATTCTGCTGCCGGCGGTCCAAAAGCGGTATAAAGAGCTAAAGCGGTAATCCCCACCAAAGCGGCAGCGATCGAAACACCCAAAATTGTTGCAGTTTCCATAAAATAAAATTTGCTTAGATACAGTCTGTATCTTATCTTAACAAAATATAACCGATCTCGCAGCCGATAACGATCGCTAATCTGGCCAGTTGCATTGCTGTTATCTCATGCCCGATAATGCTGAAAGGATCGACTCAATAGCGATCGAACTAAACCAGAAAAATTATTATGAAGAAACTCCTAGAGGGACTAGAAAAGTTCCAGAGTGGTTATTTTGATGAACATCGGCAATTATTTGAGCAACTCTCCCACGGACAAAAACCGAGAATCCTGTTTATCACCTGTTCCGATTCCCGTATCGATCCTAACCTAATTACCCAAGCGGAGGTGGGGGAATTATTCGTAATTCGCAATGCGGGAAATATAATTCCTCCCTACGGAGCAACTAATGGTGGTGAAGGTGCATCTATAGAATATGCTATCAACGCTCTCGGCATCGAGCAAGTGATTATCTGCGGTCACTCCCATTGTGGAGCGATGAAAGGTTTGTTAAAATTGCAGAGTCTGGCCGATGAAATGCCTTTAGTTTACGATTGGTTAAAACAAGCAGAAGCTACTCGACGTTTAGTTAAGGATAATTACAAAGAACTAGAAGGAGAAGAACTGATCGAGGTGACAGTAGCAGAAAATGTTCTCAATCAGTTAAGTAATTTGCAAAGCTATCCAATTATTCGTTCCCGATTACATCAGGGTAAATTATCTCTACACGGTTGGATTTTTCGCATTGAAACCGGTGAAATCTTAGCCTATGATCCCATCCTACACGATTTTGTCGCTCCCCATAGTAAAATTACCCATCCCGAACCAGAAGAAAAATTACCCTCTAGTCGTCATCTTCCCAATAGTCATCCCTTCAAGATTTCTGAGGATTATATCAGGACTCACGCGGACTTAAAAAAAGCGACTCCTGCGGTTAATACTGTGGCCAAAAAGAACGGCTCCTCAACCCAAAAACCGGGCTATAATTATTTAGAACCCTCCCAAGCTGATCGCATTTATCGCGGTTCGAGAAGTTAATTAGGGATTACAGAAATTCTCTAGAGATGCGCTTATTACCGTCTCTAGAGGGGCAATTAAACGATAACTGCTATACTCCTCTATGGCTTCCCCAAAAGATTTTATTAGTCCCGTCAATTCCGAGCAAGAGTTAGTCTATCCTTTTCGGAACTATCTTAACTATCTGCACGCAAAATACTCTGATTTACAGACGGGTCATATCGCCGATTATATTCCGGAATTAGCCCTAGCAGCCCCCCAATGGTTTGGTATTTCCGTAATTAGCACTGATGGTCAGATTTTTGAGGTGGGAGACTGTCAGCAAACCTTTACAGTACAATCAATTTCTAAAGCTTTTGTCTTTGGATTAGCTCTAGAAGATCACGGAAGAGAATACGTTAATAGTAAAGTCGGGGTTGAACCCACCGGAGAAGCTTTTAACTCGATTATTCTCGATGAAAAAACCAATCGTCCCTATAATCCTATGGTTAATGCTGGTGCGATCGCTACCACGGATTTAATCACCGGACAGAATGCCACGGAAAGGCTAAAACGTATTTTAGAAATGTTTAAACGCTATACCGGCAGGGATCACGAGATTAATGTCCCCGTTTTTCTCTCGGAAAAATCCACCGGCAATCGCAATCGGGCCATGGCTTATCTGATGCTAAATTTTGGCATGGTCAGCGATAAAATTGAAGAAACCCTCGATCTTTACTGTCAACAATGCGCCATACTCGTCCATGCTCACGATTTAGCTCTGATGGCTGCTACCTTAGCTAATGGAGGTGTCAACCCAATCACAGGAATACGGGCGATCGATGAACACTACGTTCAAGATGTGATCAGTGTTATGCTTACCTGTGGAATGTACGACGCTTCGGGAGAATGGGCCTATCGGGTAGGATTACCAGCAAAAAGCGGTGTCGGTGGCGGAATTACGGCAGTAGTTCCCCATCAGTTGGGAATTGGGACTTTTTCGCCCCTTTTAGATGAAAAAGGCAACAGCATCAGAGGAGTGAAAATTTGTCAAGATATTTCAGAGGATTTTGGTTTACATTTATTCAATGTGGCTAAACCAGAACGAGATTTAAAAACGTGGCTTGAAGGTAATAGTTGATCCCACACCCCACACCCCACACCCCACACCCCACACCCCACACCCCACACCCCACACCCCACACCCCACACCCCACACCCCACACCCCACACCCCACACCCCACACCCCACACCCCACACCCCACACCCCACACCCCACACCCCACACCCCACACCCCACACCCTGCCCCCAGGAAAAACTTTTTGCCGCAAACCCTACTTAACTGTCCCCGACAAGAGCGCCTAACGACCCTGGGAAATTAATTTGGCCAGAGGTCTGTGGAAAAAAATGTCATAAACCTCTTGACAAAAGCAGTGGGTTGTGTGTAATATAAATATTGTGTGAGGAGTATAAGTTCAGCATAAGAAGAACCTTTGGGGTCGAAACACGGCAAGACTCCCAGAGGTTCTTCTTTTTCACTCCCTTATTGGCTCAAAGTCAGCCATAAAATCAGGTTTTTCCCGATCGCTATTTTTTCTCAATTTATCCCTTCTAGGTCTGTTTGGCTCTTCTAGGTTCTGTGTGATAAGTTTAACTTACTCTATGATCGATCAATCTTTGTGTCCTTTGTGTCTTTGTGGTTCCTTCCACTCGCTCGCCAGCAGGACTGTATCTTAGAATACATTTTGCCCACCAAACCTAAGAGAGCCTCTGTTTTTCTTTACCAAGAGCAACAGTCCAAAATTTTGCCGAAGAAACTGCACAAGAGAAGTGTAATTGCTCGTAAAATTGGGAATTAAGTACAAGGGCAATCCTATGGCAGATAAAAATAACGGTAACGGTGGCTTATTCCTCGTCGGGGTTTTAGTGGGCAGTGCGATCGGAGTAGCGGCGGGTTTATTAGTAGCACCCAGATCTGGAAAAGAAACCCGTCGAATTCTGCAAAAATCCGCCAGGGCTTTGCCTGAATTAGCCGAAGATCTGACCACAACGATGCAATTGCAGGCCGATCGCCTATCGGAATCAGCCCGGCGTAATTGGGATGATACTTTAATGAGATTAAAAGAGGCGGTGACAGCTGGAATCGAAGCTAGTCAAAGTCTAGCCACGGACAATCCTTTCCCCGACTCGCAAGAATCCCCCCAAGGCGATAATCAACACTCGAATCACTATTAAATGACCGAACCTATTTTCTGGCTAGGATGTTCTTTACTGCTAGTCGCCGTTAGTTTAACGGCGGTTTTCATCGCCGCTTTACCTGCCCTGCAAGAGTTAGCCCGGGCAGCCCGCAGTGCCGAAAAATTATTCGATACCCTCCATCGGGAATTTCCCCCGACTCTAGAGGCAATTCGCCTGACAGGGGCGGAAATCAGCGAATTAACCGACAATATCGATGAAGGGGTTAAAAGTACCCGCCAAGTTGTCCAAGGAGTCGATCGCAGTCTCGGTAGTGCTAAAGCTGGTCTCAGCAAGCTCGATCGTGGCAGCCGTCGCCTCTTGATCGGTTTTAAAGTCGCTTGGAATACTTGGAAACGCAGTTAAGGAGATGGGGAAGTGGGGTGTAGGGTGTGGGGTGTGGGGTGTGGGGAAGGAAACCTCTTTCATCTGTGGGGGTGAAAATTTTTTCATCGGGACTGACTCCTGAATCCTGACGACCGAATCCTGAATCCTAACCCCACCAACAAACTTTTTCAGCAAACCCTAAATATTTGTAAAGTTTTTTGCCTAAGTTACCTTTCTGTGGTATGCAAATCTTTACTGCTCCGATTCGGGGGTTTCTTGGGGGGTGTCATCGTTGTTGGTTTCTCGCTGGGGACTTGCGCTTTGATAATGTACCATTTATGGCTTGTCTGATTCTTCTACAGAGCGACTGTCTGGCTGGGATATTATTCCTACGCAGGTCCCCTGGGTTATTGCTGAGGCAGAGCCATTGCAGGGAGGTAAGTTGAGCGAGCGCTTCTGGAATCTCCCTGATTTGGTTATAGCTGAGGTTGAGGACTTGCAGGGAGGTGAGTTGAGCGAGCGCTTCTGGAATCTCCCTGATTTGGTTATAGCTGAGGTTGAGGACTTGCAGGGAGGTGAGTTGAGCGAGCGCTTCTGGAATCTCGCTGATTTGGTTATCGCTGAGATAGAGATGTTGCAGGGAGGTGAGTTGAGCGAGCGCTTCTGGAATCTCGCTGATTTGGTTATCGCTGAGGTGGAGGCTTTGCAGGGAGGTGAGGTGAGCGAGCGCTTCTGGTATCTCGCTGATTTGGTTATCGCTGAGGTTGAGGACTTGCAGGGAGGTGAGTTGAGCGAGCGCTTCTGGTATCTCCCTGATTTGGTTATAGCTGAGGTCGAGGAATTGCAGGGAGGTGAGGTGAGCGAGTGCTTCTGGAATCTCCCTGATTTGGTTATCGCTGAGGTTGAGGACTTGCAGGGAGGTGAGGTGAGCGAGCGCTTCTGGAATCTCGCTGATTTGGTTATTTCTGAGGTTGAGGTATTGCAGGGAGGTGAGGTGAGCGAGCGCTTCTGGAATCTCGCTGATTTGGTTATAGCTGAGAGAGAGGCTTTTCAGGGAGGTGAGGTGAGCGATTTCGGGGGGAATTTCTGTTAAGTTTCTGCCAGACAGATCCAACTCCCCCGCTCTTTCGTCCTTTGCCCGTTGAATTAACTCTAATACTTCCTGTGCTGTCATTGACCATCCCCCCGCTACTATATTTACTCCATTTTGGCAAAAGATCCAGTTAATGCCACTGGTTGAGACCTCATCAGCTTGAGTTGAGTTTCTGGAGAGTGAACTGAAAACTCGCATCTGATGACCGATAACTGGGTGACTAAAGTTGAGAATTCCCTTAAGATAAAGTAAATAAGTGTAAAGAAACTGAAAGTTAGCCTACACCCTTGCTGAAAAAATTCTCATTGTCTAGAAGTGCTATGCTCAATCGTTTTTGCCGAGGAATCTCGATCGCTCTTGTAATTGGTGTCATTAGCTGTCTGGGTTGGATTATCTGCCCAAATCAAGCTCTAGCGGTGAATAATCCCGAATTACTGCCCAATCAAGCCACTCCGATCGTTGATTTAGCCAATTATCTACCCGCAAAACAGGAAGAGGCATTAATCCGAGATATCGAGACATTTCAAGGGGAAACCGGCTGGAAAATGCGAGTTTTAACCCAATATGACCGCAGCCCCGGCCGGGCAGTGATTAATTTCTGGGGATTGGATGATAAAAGTATTCTCCTAGTGGCCGATGGTCGCGGCGGTAATCTACTATCTTTTAGTATTGGTGATGCCGTCTATGAATTTTTACCCCGCACTTTTTGGATCGAATTACAGGCCCGTTTCGGTAATATGTATTTTGTCCGGGAAAATGGCGAAAATAATGCGATCGTACAATCTTTGGACACGGTAAAAGCTTGTTTAGTTAAAGGTGGTTGTGCGGTGGTCCCCGGTTTACCGAGGGAACAGTGGATCCTAACTTTAATTACCTCAATTGTCGGCGGTTTAGTCTTCGGTTTTGCCGGTATTCCTCGCAAAGAAGGACAGGTTTTCGCTTGGCAATGGGTTTTAATTGTCTCTCCCCTCTGGTTTATCCTCTTCGTTGCTTTTGGCATCGGACCGGTGGTTACTCGCACCAGTGAATTACTGCCCCTTTTCCGCAATTTAATCGGTTTTGTCCTCGGGATTTTAGTCGCCTATCTTTCCCCTCGTTTTAATTCCCTCAACGCCTCAAAAACCTAAAAATTAGCGGCTTGTCAGTGATCAGTGATCAGTAATCAGTAAACAGAAAGTAGCGAAGTTTTTAGCTATAACTGATACCAAATCCAGTTATTAAGTTGTTGGTTATAATTAAATTAAAAATGAATTTTAGGTTCGATCCCCCCTGCCCCCCTTGATAAGGGGGGTGCCGATAGGCGGGGGGATCTACCCTTGATAAGGGGGGTGCCGATCCCCCCTTAATCCCCCCTTGATAAGGGGGGCATCTGATGATTTTTAACGCCTACCTGCTTAAAAACTGATTATTTATTCCCCTTTGCCTTTTGCCTTTTGCCTTTTGCCTTTTGCCTCTCCTCATAACTCGCCTCTACTCAACGGATTTAGTATGATAGCTGACGGCAGCCCCTCATGGTTCGATCGATCTAGCTCTGTTACAATTAGAAACATTGTGGAGTGAGTGAGATAACGTTTATGTGGGTCAATACTCAAAGTGAGATTATTAGTAAGGTTTTGCCGCCAGCAGTACGTCTGTTCTTAAGAACACAAGTAGAACAGATAGAAGATTTAGAAATGCAGCTGCAAGGTCATGATCGGCAAATTTTGCGCGGTTATATCCCCGGGGTATTTTTAGCCGTAGGAAGAGCGATTTATCAAGGTTTACATCTAGGTAAAGCGCAATTAAGAGGGGAAAATATTCGTCTTAATATCGGGCAGGTTTTGCGAGGGAAACCCCTAAAAATTTTGGAACCTATTCGGGTTAGCGGTGAGGTGGAAATTAACGAGCAGGATTTAAATAATTCGATCGCCTCGACTATTTTAATTAATGCTTTTGCCGATTTACTAATTTTTTCCCTAGAAAATAACGGAGTTGTTAACGCCAGAGAAATTATCTCACAACAGCGTTTTAACTGGAAAAATGTTCTCTTAAATCAGGGTTATTTCTCTCTTCTCGGCCACAGAGAAACAGGTGCAGAAGTAATTTTTAGCGCTGATATTACCCTAGAAGATGCCCGCACTTTAGGGATTAGTCCCCGACAATGGCAAGGTTTAGCCCCAGATTTATCTATTGATTTGCAACCTTTTACCGTCGATTTAGGTAAAGATGTGGAGATTAAATCTTTTATTCTCGACGATCAAACTCTTTTCTGTCAGGGAAGTTTTTTGATTTTACCTTAAAAATAAACGGGATAATTGCGGGGGGTTAACTTAGTTTAACCCCCCAATTATTACGCCGGATTCTGTGCAATTAAAATAATTGTTTGTATTAGTCCAACTAGAAGACCGAGAATACCACCAAGATTAACAATTCCCTGTAATTCCTGTTTAACAATGCCTTGGATGGCATTTTCCAGATCGGCCGGGGAAGTGGCATTTACCCGATCGCGGATTACCTGATCAATGTTGAGAATCGGGATAATTTGGGCGACTAATTTCTCTAAATCTTCCTCTAGATAACGCTCTAAAATTAACGCTAACTCTTGACTAATTACCCCTAATGATGTAGTCATTGACACCGAAGATTGCAGACGATTAATAATTAAATTAGCTATTTGATGCCAGTCGATCGTTTGTCCAAAATCTTGCAGAAATTGTTCGCCACTTTCTTGAATATAAATTCGCACCGTGTCTCTGGTGGTTTTACGCAATTGTCTGACGGTGGAGATAGGTAAATTTTGCAAAGAGATACTTTGTAACCAGTTTTTCAGACGATTACGCATCTCTAAAGATAGTAATAATTCTTTGATTCTGGTATTAGCTAAATCCTTTTCATCAAGGCAAAAAGTGCGTAAGCGAGCGAGGGCATTGCGTAAACCGAATAAATTGGCTACTACCCAATAGGTTCCACTGGTTTTTTCCCGAAATCCTTCATCGATAACTTGAATATTGCGATCGGTTAAAAAATCGATTAAAGCTAGACGGATAATATCGGGGGGTAGGACAGTTTCTAATAGCCAATCGGAGAATTGTCGGGCCTGTTGTTCACTGAGAGAAAATTCTAAGACTAGGCGATCAAAAATTTGATTGATCTGTTTTTCTAAAAAGTCCTGTCGTCGGGCTAAAACTTTTAGTAATCTCGCTAAAGATTCCCCGAATAAATCGTGAAGAATCGCCGCCAAAATCTCGGCGGTTTTTGCTTGCCGATCGCCTTTGATTTGTTTTAAAGCTAATTGTAACAGCCAGAGTATCGCCCCCTGTACCCTTTCCGTGTCGAGGAGTCGTTTAGCCAGTTTTTGTAGTTCCTCGGGGGTTAACAGGGAACCCATGATCGTATCCGATACCCGGACAGCTAATCGATCTTGATTGCGAGGAATTAGCCCCGGGGTAAAGGGAAGAGGACGCTTACCGATATAAATCGCCTTGTAGGGACGAAATAGCATTTTTATGGCTACATCGTTCGTAAAATAGCCAATAATTGCCCCCGCGATCGGCGGTAATATCCATGTCCAAAGAGTAGGGAGATTCAATTTAGCAGCAAAAAATAAACGGAAATGTCAGTAGGTTATTTCTTCAAGACTAACACTCCCATCAGTCCTGCTAGGAGTGGATAGTGAACAGCGCTGGAAAATCCCGACTGATAGCCTAATTTTACCTGTTCTCGGCCCTGGGGAAAGCGATCGATACTGGGACTAATATAAGCGTACTGGTCAGTTAAACCGTAGCGCTCGGCAGCGGGAACGACGATATGATCGAGATACCAGTTTTGGAATAATTTGGCGATGGTTTCGGTGGGTTGATGGAAGTCCAGAATCGCCGCTTTAGCGCCCGGTTTCAAGACTCGGTATAATTCCCCCAAAGATTGGGCAATATCGACCACATTGCGTAATCCATAGCCAATGGTGGCACAATCAAAGC
Source organism: Microcystis wesenbergii FACHB-1317 (assembly GCF_014696875.1). GTDB lineage: Bacteria > Cyanobacteriota > Cyanobacteriia > Cyanobacteriales > Microcystaceae > Microcystis > Microcystis wesenbergii_A. The sequence continues at coordinate 55,890 of NZ_JACJQV010000166.1, forward strand.
TAGAATCGGCAAAGGGTAAATTGAGGGCATCCCCTTCCATCCAGTTAATATTAGTGGCGCTAAAACGTTGACGGGCGATTTTTAATTGTTGTGGGGAAAAATCTAGTCCGATCACTTGGCCGGTTTTACCCACTTGTTTTGATAATAGGTTAGTTAGGTCGCCGCTACCACAACAGATATCGAGGGCAAAATCGCCTTTTTCGGGTTGACACCACTTGACTGTCATTAATTTCCAGACGCGGTGTAATCCTAAACTTAATTCTTGATTAAGTCGGTCATATTCGGGAGCGATCCGATCGAAAATTTCTTGTATTTCTGTGGAGTTAGGTGAGGACTGATTGGACATTTTTATAATAAACCTCTTGCATAATTAACTTTTGAGGGTTCAAAAACGTCAAAAATAAGGATTAAATGGCATAAAATCTGTAAATAGACCCTTAATTCTCCGTTCGGACTTCGGCGTGAGCTCAGTCGAACGCTGAGCTCACGGCCGAAGCCTGACTACTCACTACTGGCTACTGACTCCTAACCCTAACAACAATTTTTGATTTTTACAAGAGGTCTAATATAGCATCAGAGAAAATCCCAGATGATGTTATATCATTCTATCTTATCTCTGCTCACGGGGATAAGCTGTTGACTATCTCAATTACTCCTTAAGACTGCACCAGAGAAGGGAGCACCAGAGAGGGAGTTCGAGCATTTGTCCTCAATTTTCCCAGACGCAGTTTAAATGCAGTACAGCTTAAGCTCCTAGGGCGAACGCACAGGTTTCTTAAGATGAAATTGCGTGAAGAGGATCAAAGAAATCCCATCATCACAACTTTTCCCATCTAAGCCCGTGATGAGGATTGAACTCATGACCTCACCCTTACCAAGGGTGTGCTCTACCACTGAGCTACACGGGCATTGATCGTGGTGGGCCGGGCCGGATTCGAACCAGCGTAGGCGTAGCCAACGGATTTACAGTCCGCCCCCATTAACCACTCGGGCACCGACCCATTAATTCCACGATTATCAATCATAGCACCCTTAGCTAAAACACACAAGTGTTTAGGGAAAAAATTTTTGAGCCATAAAATAACTCCCGTTAAGTGCCATGGCTTGAACGGGAGTTTTCTGACAATCTTAGATTACTGTAAAGCTTCTTCTTCTTGGTGGGTGACGATCACACAGTCAGAGGTGGGATAGGAGACACAGGTCAGGATGAAACCAGCTTCCATTTGATCGTCACTGAGGAAGGACTGATCGGATTGATCGACACTACCGGATATAAGTTTACCGGCACAGTTGGAGCAAGCTCCCGCACGGCAGGAATAAGGTAAGTCCAGTCCTGCTTCTTCAGCTACATCGAGAATGTACTCATCATCGGGAACATCAATTGTATGCTCGCCATCGGGTGTTTTCAGGGTGACTTTATAAGTTGCCATCGGTTGTTCCTCTTAATTAAATGCCAGTGAAAGCGGCAGTCTCTACAATTGCCTCTCGCTCGTCGTCAAAGTGTAACGATGCAAGCGAGTTTCATTTTTGATACTACGGGAAAATCTCCCCGACTCAGCCTTGCATTAGTAATGACAGTCTTAAATAAACTTAAAATAAAATTTACTTATATATATAACCCACAATTCCTGACAATCCCTGCTCGATCTCTAGATAATTTCATCCCTCTACAATCTAGCTAAACTAACCACTAATAAGCATTTGCCGCCATAATGTTAATTGTTTTTTTAGTCTTAAGCCGATTTTGGTTAAATATTAATTTAACTTATAGTTAAGATAGATGTCGATGAATTGTCTTTAACCCAGCCAAGAAATTGCTTTTAAGAAAATAATTCTCTGAGTTGTTAAAGCTCCCCGCTTTCTGGACTCCTAGTTATTTCGGCATCACTGCTGGTGACACATTGACACATCTAGGGAAACTATGAAAAATATATTGACAATCAAACTAATAAATGATAAAGGGAGATAAATCCGCTGTTGCCAGGGGTAGCATCCGTTAAAACGGATAGCCAACCCTCGCTCAAGATTTTATGGTTTTTGGATTGTCAGTTTTCAAGGATATGGTTCACTGATTACCAGCCACTAATTACTTATTAGGTTGGGGAGTCATGCGTAGATAGGGTTTGATTTCCTCAACCCCTTTGGGAAATTTGCTGCGAGCTTCTTCAGTGGGAATAGAGGGAACCACCACACAATCGCCGCCGTCGGTCCAGTTAGCGGGGGTAGCCACCTGATAGTTATCGGTGAGCTGCAGGGAGTCGATTACGCGCAGGATCTCGTTAAAATTGCGTCCCGTGCTGGCAGGATAGGTAATAGTTAAACGTAATTTTTTCTGGGGATCGATGATAAACACCGAACGCACCGTCAGATTATTGAGGGAATTGGGGTGAATCATGCCGTAGAGATCGGACACTTTGCGATCGCCATCAGCGATAATCGGATAGTTAACGGTAGTGTTTTGAGTTTCGTTAATGTCATTAATCCAACCCCGATGGGATTCGGCACTATCCACACTCAAAGCGATCACTTTCACATTACGTCGCTCAAATTCTGACTTGAGACTAGCCACCGTACCCAATTCCGTGGTACAAACGGGGGTATAATCAGCCGGGTGCGAGAACAGCACTACCCAGCTATCTCCTACCCACTGGTGAAAAGAAATCGGACCGTCACTAGAATCTTGTGTAAAATCTGGAACGATATCACCCAATTGGAGAGCCATAATTGTGTCTTCCTTATTATATATTTCAAGACAAGCAACAGTTTATGATGCCATAGGAGTGCTGTTCGTCATTGATAATTTTAGGGATTTATAATAATTGGGTTAGGGGATAGGGAAATGAGGAAATGGGGGAAGTGGCGAGATAGGGAAATAGGGAAATTCAACTGTAGCAGCCGACGGATGGCAGCAGGAAAATCCTTGCCAGAAAAGGGTTTTAGCGATTTAGATTGTCCTAACCAACTCGTTCTTTGTGATCAAACCCCAAAACCGCAAAACCCTAAAACCCCATCCCCCATCCCTCAAAACCCTTCCCCTAGGGCGGCAAACTAGGTTAAGATCTGGTCTAATGGCATGATATAACTTTTTTAACTAGCTATCAGCGTTCAGCTAATAGCTAGGCTGCGGTGGCAAATCCCAATTCCCCACCCTATGCCTAGTCGGAAAGCTGACGGCTTCATTTCTTGTCCTGATCGTTAATTTGCCTTGGTTTTAGGAGACCACAACTGCAATGAAGAATCTTGTTCGTCTGCTGGCGGTAATTGCCTTGATTATCGGGAGTTTTTGGGGCAAAGTTCCCGCTCAAGCTCTCAATCTTACCTCGATCACCCTTCCCTCTCATCCCGTGGCGGTCTTAAATGCGGCTGATGCCAAACTAACCACAGAATTTGGGGCGAAAATCGACCTTAATAACAGTGATATTCGCGATTTCCGAGACTTGAGAGGTTTCTATCCCAATTTAGCCGGTAAAATCATCAAAAACGCCCCCTACGAAGAAGTGGAAGATGTCCTCAATATCCCCGGACTCTCAGCCACTCAAAAAGAGCGTTTACAGGCTAATCTAGAGAAATTCACCGTTACTGAGCCTTCTAAAGAATTTATCGAGGGTGATGACCGTTTTAACCCCGGAGTTTACTAAATCCGGTTAATTACGGTTTTAAAAAAATTCCAAGGTGAGCGATCGCTCACCTTTTTCAGTGATCAGTGATCAGTGATCAGTTATTCAGTCAAGCTCTGGCATAATTAATTTTTCAGGGTTTAAAAACGGCAAAAATAGGGATTAAATTGCCTAAAATCGGTAAATAGATTATTTAATTGATTATTATTCATTTTTAATTCTACTGACTCGGAGAATACTGACTCCTAAATCTAACAACAATTTTTGATTTTTATAAGAGGTCTAGGGATCAGATTGGAGTTTTCAGTCAAAAGTTGACCACTGGCGACCATATACTGCGCCAACGAAAGACTGGGGATTTTGGCCAGAGCTATAGAGAAACGAAATGCTAGAATAAATAGAATTTATCAATTAACTCCTACATGGTCGTTTCCTCGCAACTGCCGAGTTATCAAGATGTTTTAGTGGTGGGATCGGGAGCGGCGGGATTGTATGCCGCGCTGTGTTTACCCCCTAACTTAAAGGTGGGTTTAATTACCAAAGAAGATTTAAAAACTGGAGCTAGTGATTGGGCGCAGGGGGGTATTGCGGCAGCCACGTCCCCCCAGGATTCCCCCGTTTTCCATTTAGAAGATACCCTGAAAGCCGGAGCGGGCTTATGCGATCGCTATGCCGTGCAGTTTTTAGTCGAGAAGGCCCCCCAAGCGATCGCTGATTTGCTGCGGTTAGGAGTTAGTTTTGATCGCTCTGGAGATGACTTAGCCCGCACTCTTGAGGCTGCCCATTCCCAGGCCCGGGTGCTACACGCAGCCGATCGCACGGGGAGAGCGATCGTCAGTACCCTGATGGAAAAAGTGGTCGAGCGGCCCAATATTACCATCATTCCCCAAGCGATCGCGCTGAAACTCTGGCTTGATCCGCAAGGGCAACGCTGTCAAGGTATTTGTTTACTCCATCAAGATCATCTCTGTTGGTTGCGAGCGCAAGCAGTCATTCTGGCTACGGGAGGCGGCGGTCAAGTCTATGCCCAAACCACTAATCCCGCCGTTAGCACGGGGGATGGAGTCGCCCTCGCTTGGCGTGCTGGGGCAGTGATTCGCGACCCGGAATTTTTTCAGTTTCACCCCACCGCTTTGACTGTGCCGGGGGCACCGCGGTTTTTAATTAGTGAAGCGGTGCGCGGCGAAGGAGCGCATTTAATTGATGCCCAGGGGCGGCGTTTTGTCTTCGATTATCATCGGGCCGGAGAATTGGCCCCCCGGGATGTGGTGAGTCGGGCGATTTTTAGCCATTTGCAAAAAACCTCCGACGATCCCGCCCATGCCAAAGTGTATCTAGATTTAAGACCAATCGAACCGGATCGTCTGCGTTATCGTTTCCCCAATATTATCCGCATCTGTCAAAAATGGGGCATTAATGTGTTTGAAGATGTGATTCCCGTCGCCCCCGCCGCTCACTATTGGATGGGAGGAGTGGCCACCGATTTAAACGCCCGCACTTCTCTACCCGGTTTGTATGCGATCGGCGAGGCAGCTAGTACAGGTGTTCACGGAGCCAATCGTTTAGCCAGTAATTCTCTCTTGGAATGTATTGTCTTTGCGGCAAGTTTAGCCGAAATAGGTCTAGAGCCGGAAAACTTTCTGGGGGAAAGACCAGAAAAACCCTTAGAAATCGCGGAAAACTGGCAGGAAGAACAGGAATACTGGCAAAAAGTACGGAGAGAATTACCGATTTTAATGTGGGAAAATGCGGGGATTTGCCGATTTCAAAACGAGTTAGAAACTGCTATCCTACAGGTGCAGCAGTGGAAACAACAGTTACATTCCTCAAAGATGGGCCAATTTCTCCAGAATCTTCTTGCCGACAAAGGACAATTATTTTTGTGCGCCTCGGTGCAGTTAGAAATAAGAATAGCGATCGAGACATTAAATCTTCTAGATATCGCTGACTTAATTCTGGAAAGTGCCTTATTACGAGCAGAAAGCCGAGGCGGTCACTATCGGGGCGATTATCCGGAAACCTTAGCCAATTGGCAATTCCACACGACTATTCACGGTCGAACGTGGCGCAGAACTCCTGTGCAAGCTTAATTAAGCCAGTTTTTCAGAGATAACCCCGACTAAGTGCTAAACAGTGAACTCTATCCTCGCTCCTAGGCTGCCTACTATCCGTCCCACCCTGACCAGGGTCTTTTCCCAATCATCATGGTCTATGACCTATCTCTGGTGTTCACTGCTTGTCATTCACGGCTTTTAGGCTATCATATTTTTACCTCCCCCCTCCTAAACGCTTACATTAATTTAATTCTATGATCAAACCCAATTTCCTATTTTTGTTAGCTATCAGTGTGAGCAGTTGGGGTTATCATTTCCAGGCTTTACCCACGGCTAACGCCCAAACTCCACCTAGGTTAGAGCAAACCAAGACTGTCGCCACTTACGATCAGTTGATGAAAGCTGGTTACGAGGCCAAAATCCAAAAGAATTATCAACTCGCCCTAGAAAAATTTCAACAAGCTCTGGCACAACGTCCGAACGATAACTCCGCTCAAAGTGCGATCGCTGATACGCAGAAGTATCTAGGTCAAACTGGCACGGTTGCCAACACTGCCGCCAAAAATGAGAATTTGCCAATACCATTAATTGCTGGCTCGGCCCTGTTATCGATCGCTTTATTGGCAGCTTTACTATCGCTTTTCTTCCAATATCGTCCCAAGGGCAAAGCCTCAAAACGCCGCAAAAAGACAACTTACGTCAATCCTAAAAACCCACTCCACAACTTTTCTAGGAGCAATGGCAATTCCTTCGACGCGGACACCAAAACCGGCAGTGACATTAATGGCAATGGGGAAGACGATTTCAATACTTCTTTGCCCGTACAAGCTACCTCCCAGATCCCGAACGTAGACTTAATCCTGCGTTTAATTGAAAGTCTTCGCGATAACGATCCCCGTACCCGGAGACGGGCGGTTTGGAAGCTGGCACAGATGTCCGATTCTAGGGCAATGCAGCCTTTAGTCGATAGTATGGTGGATGGGGATTCCGTCGAACGCAGCTTAACCCTAGAAGCCCTCTCTCAAATCTGTACCCGCTCCCTGCGACCGATGAACCAAGCTTTGGCTATCTCTCTCCAAGATAAAAATCCGCAGGTGCGGAAAAATGCCATTCGCGATTTAACCAGACTCTACGATATCATGTCTCAGATCAGTCAATTAATTTGTCATGCCCTTGATGATTCCGATGAGGAAGTGCAAGAAACAGCACGCTGGGCAGTTAAACAGTTAAATCTGCAATTACCGCCCCGTTTAGAGATGGCTCCCCTGGAAACCACTGGTGAACCAGAAGATGATGATGACGTACAGGATACTTCCTTCACTGAAACCACACCGACTGAGGTGCAAAATTGAGTGGAAAACTGTTATTTCTCTCCACCCCCGTGGGATTTTTGGGTTCGGGGGGCGGCGGTGGCGTAGAATTAACTCTTTATAATCTCGCTCGCACTCTGACTAAGCAAGGGTATGCGGTGCGGGTAGTGGCTCCAGAAGCCTCGCAATTGCAGGATATACCCTTGATCACTATAGCGGGAAATGCCCAGATTTCCGCTCAAAGTCAAGACCGGGAAGCCCCGATTTTAATGCCCGAAAATGCCGTTTTGGCCAATATGTGGCACTACGCCCAACAGGTACAAAATGAGTACGATTTAATTGTTAATTTTGCCTAGGATTGGCTCCCTTTTTATCTCACTCCTTTTTTTGCCACTCCCGTCGCCCATTTAGTCAGCATGGCTTCCGTTTCTTTGGCGATGGATCATATTATTCAAAAAACCTACCGCAGTTTTCCCCATTTACTCGCTTTTCACACCGTCGCTCAAGCAGAAACTTTCTCAATATCTCCCCCCTATCGCTGTTTGGCTAATGGTTTAGACGTATCTTTGTATCAGTTTCGTGCCGATTCCTCCCCCTGTCTAGCCTGGGTGGGACGGATTGCCCCGGAAAAAGCTTTAGAAGATGCGATCGCGGCTTGTCAACGGTTGGGTGTCCCTTTAAGGGTTTTCGGTCATATTTCCGATCCTCTCTACTGGCAAAATTTACAGGATAACTATAGTTTCGATTTAGTCGATTATCGCGGGTTTTTGCCCACCGGGAGCCTACAAAAAGAGCTAGGCGACTGTTTTGGCCTGTTGATGACCCCGCGCTGGGTTGAGGCTTTTGGTAACGTGGCTATTGAAGCTTTAGCCTGTGGTGTTCCCGTAATTGCCTATCGTCGTGGTGGTCCAGTAGAAATTATCGAAGAGGGAAAAACTGGTTTTTTAGTTGAACCTGATAGTATCGAGGGATTAGTTACAGGAATTAAAAATTTAGACCGGATCGATCGATATTTTTGTCGTGCAGTAGTCGAGCAAAAATATTCCCTAGAAGCTTTGGCAAATCGAGCTATTAATTGGTTTGAAGAAATTTTTTGTCAGTGAGGGAGCAGGGTTTTTAGCTGGAGTCTAGTATAATAGAAGCAGGACGATGTTTCGAGAGTGCCTTTCTGTCATCACACAACAACAGAAAGGCACAAATATCTACTCACCGGAGGTTAAAGTCATGAAAGCTTTAGTAGTTAAACCTCATCCAGTTATTTGGCTCAGTTCGCTCTGCGTAGCTTTTTTCCTAGTTCCTTGTCCTGGCCTAGCTCTGACGGTTCAAGAAGTACCCAATCCTCGACAGGTTTCCGGGGGATGGGTGACAGATAAAGCCGAGATTCTTCAACCGGAAACAGAAACCCAACTGAACCAGATGATCGCTCGGTTAGAAGCCAAAAACGGAGCGGAAATAGCAGTGGTAACTGTACCGGAAACTGCTCCCGCCGCCTCTCCTAAAGAGTTTACGACCAACCTTTTCAACTATTGGAAAATTGGCAAAAAAGGCCAAGATAACGGCGTGCTATTTTTGATTTCAGTCAAAGACCGCCGCGTGGAAATTGAGACAGGATATGGAGTAGAGGGGATTTTACCCGATGGGAAAGTTGGCAATATTATCAAGACACAGATAACGCCGCGCTTCCGGCAAAAAGATTTTGATGGCGGGACTTTGGCAGGGACCAGAGCCATAATTGTCTCCTTAGAACCATCCTTGAGTAAAGAGTTGACTCAAGATACCCCCCAGAATAATAGCCGAGGAGTACATTTCTGGATGTGGTTAGGTGTTGCTATTGGCGGCGGTTTGGTTATTTTTTACCTGATATATCGGATTAGCCTCTATCTAATTAGCAGCGGCAGTATTTTTAGTGGTGGAGATAGCGGCGGCAGTAGTTTTAGCGGTGGAGATAGCGGCGGCAGTAGTTTTAGCGGTGGAGATAGCGGCGGCAGTAGTTTTAGTGGTGGAGATAGCGGCGGCAGTAGTTTTGGTGGTGGAGATAGCGGCGGCGGTGGTGCTGGGGACAGTTGGTAATGGCCGTTTGTGATCGAACACCGTGAATCTCTGGGAAATTTTCTAAGATTAGCCATGAACGACAAAGAAATTCGCATTCCTGAAGAAATTGTGCCAGAGGTGCTAGAACTTGCCTCGCGATACTATGCTGATTACACCCAGAGCTTCGCCGAGTCGGAATTAGTAGAGGCTGCAAAAGAAGTGCGGATTCCGGCTGAATTTATCCAACAAGCAATTCGGGAAGTTCAGAGGCAACGCCAGCAAAAGTTAGAGCGACAGAGGAAGGCGACACAACAACGCCAGAGATTGCTATCTGTGGGGGTAGGTATAATAGGGGTGATTGCGCTTTCGGGAATGTGGACATATAATACCCTAGTGAGTTCTGCCTCAAGAGTAAATGCAGCCTGGGCGCAAGTGGAAAACCAACTCCAGCGGCGTGCCGATCTCATCCCTAATCTCGTCAGCGTCACACAAGCATCTGCTCAACAGGAAAAAGCCTTAGTCACCTTGCTGGTGCAATCCCGTCAGGCATATTTGCAAGCACTAACCCCCGCACAAAAAGCCGCTGCTATCGCCAAAATCGATCAGGCGATCGCACGTTTCCACCAGTATGCCGCAACGAACCCGCAGTTACAGTCTAGCCAACTGTTTATCAACCTCCAGTACGAAATGGCAGGCACGGAGAACCGCCTAGCGGTGGAACGGATGCGATACAATCAGGCGGTACAAGCTTATAACCAGCAAGTCCAAGCATTTCCCACCTCGCTCCTCGCTAAAGCTTGGGGATTTCACCAGCAGTCCTTTTTCCAAGCCACGAAATGAAACCCTGATAGTATCGAGGGATTAGTTACGGGAATTAAAAATTTAGACCGGATCGATCGATCTTTTTGTCGTGCAGTAGTCGAGTAGTCCGGTTAAATCTAGCCTAGCATAAACTTTTCTATCGGGTTATCCCAGAAGGGTTAGGGATCAACCACAGAGACGCAAAGAACAGAAAGTCAAAACAGACTCGATATTAATTTTGCTTACTTACTTAAATAAATTTTTCTGCTAGAGTTGATTTTAAACCCTGTATTATCTATGGCAAAATTGACCCAAGAATCGTTATGTAACGAGGCGGCTGTCTTCTCAGCTTTGGAATCTCAACATCAAGAATCTTCACTCTACGGTGTTACAGATGGTAAAGCGATCGGAACTTACTTAGAACAAAAGTTTAAACTATTATATCTAAAAGAAAAATACAATTTTCTTGACGGTAATTCAGCTATTGGGATTGATTTTCCTGATTTGTTAGTAGATATCAAAGTAACCAGCATGAAACAACCTCAATCATCTTGTCCTTTTAAATCCGCAAGACAAAAAATTTTTGGACTGGGATATTCCTTAATTATTTTTGTTTATGAAAAGTTAGATGATAGCCTAAATCGTACTGCCAGTTTAAGAATTATCAGGACAATTTTTGTCAGTGCCGAAAGAACAGCAGATTTCCAGATGACTCGTGGTATTCGTAACATCTTAAACAATCAGGGAAACAAAGATGATTTAATTGCTTTTATTTTAGATAAAAATTTACCTGTTGATGAAATGGAAGCGGCCAATATAGCTGATGAAATTCTTGTTCATCCACCAGGGCAAGGTTTTTTAACTATTTCTAACGCCTGACAATGGAGATTACAATATACTAGGGTAATCGATCTTGCCGGTCAAGAAGAAGGATTAATAGCCATTTATAGAGAGAATTAGTAATGCAAGCTTCTCAGGTTAAAATTGAATATGGAGACTTTCAAACTCCCCCAGAGTTAACCGAAAAGATTTGTCAAAAATTATGGCAAATTCATGTTAAACCCGATGTTATTATTGAGCCAACTTGTGGTATAGGTAACTTTTTAAAAGCAGCATCACTTACCTTTAAAGAAACTGAAAAAATTCTTGGCTTTGAAATTAATCCTAATTATATCAATCAGATTAATCAAGATCGGCAAATATCCCAAGATCAAAGAATACAAGTTGAACAGAAGAATTTTTTTGATTGTGACTGGTATTCTCTGACTCAACCATGGTCAGAAAATATTTTATTCTTGGGGAATCTACCTTGGATAACCAACTCAAAACAAGGACTTATTAACGGAAAAAATTTACCCCAAAAAAGCAACTTTCAAGGCTATCATGGTTTAGATGCTATGACGGGAAGAAGTAATTTTGATATTTCAGAGTGGATGTTAATTAAGCTCATTGAATGTCTCGATCAACGTTCAGCTTATCTGGCAATTATCTGTAAAACAGCCGTATCTAGAAAAATTTTAAACTATATCTATACTCACAAAATTCATCTCGTTTACTCGGCAATTTATCCGATCAATACTCAAAAATATTTTCAAGCTAATGTAGATGCTTGTCTTCTGTTTTGTCAATTTGATTCTCATTCAGTAAATTATTTTTGTGATGTTTTCAATAGTTTTGAGGAAGGGGAATTTCAGCGCATTGGTTATCAAAATAATATCCTAGTCAGAGATTTAAATACTTTTACTAGATTAAAATATTTATATCATCGGCATCCTCAAGAAAAATGGCGTTCAGGAATTAAACATGATTGCTCAAAAGTCATGGAATTACAGTTAGTTAATGAAATTTTTGTCAATGGTTTAAAAGAAGTCGTTGATCTTGAACCTACCTATCTTTATCCTCTCCTTAAAGGTTCAGATGTGGCACAAAATCGCCTAGAGGTTATCAATAAATACATTTTGGTAACTCAGAAGTTTATCGGTGAATCTACAGAAAATATACGGGATATAGCACCAAAAACTTGGCAATATTTAGTTAATCATAAAAATTATTTTCTGGATAGAAAGAGCAAAATTTATCAAAATCAGCCAGACTTTTGTATATTTGGTGTGGGTTCTTACAGCTTCTCTCCTTTTAAGATTGCCATTTCTGGACTTTATAAAAAACTAAATTTTAACCTTATATTACCCTATCAAAATCAACCCGTTATTTTCGATGATACTGTTTACTTTTTAAGCTTCGATGATTTAGATACCGCTCAAAAAACTTTACAGCTTCTCAATTCTTCTTTAGGAAAAGAATTTTATTCATCCTTGATATTTTGGGATGAAAAACGACCAATAAAAACTCGTATTTTAAATAGTTTAAATTTATCGGTTTTAGCCGAGAAGTTGTTATCCTATAAGTAGGCTTTAATTTTAGCTGCCTTAATCTCCCATCCTGCGGGATATTTTATGATCGGGTTTTGATCACACACAGGGGTCAATAAGTCAATAAATTTGTCTTGATAATTTACAAAACGATGGCAACCTGAAGAAGAAAAATTACGGGTTTTAACTGACAGCGTTTCTCATAAAGATTAAGATGTCCGCCACGAATAAGGAAAAATGGTACTAGGGGATTGATTGGCAAGATGGGTGGGTTGGGGGATTTGTCAGTAATCAGTGAGGGGAGTGCTATCCCTTTTACTCAAAAAATATGGTATGATGGGAAATTGTCAGTTTTACGAAAGCCGATGAAAACGGAAGAGATTATCAAATCAATCGAAGCCGAGTATCTCAAGAGCGATCTGCCCATTATCCATGTCGGTGACACGATCCGGGTAGGGGTGCGAATCGTCGAAGGAGATAAAGAGCGGATTCAGCCCTACGAGGGCATCGTCATCGCCAAACGCCATGGCGGTATCAACGAAACGATTACAGTACGCAAAGTCTTCCAGGGTGTGGGAGTAGAAAGAGTCTTCCTGCTCCACTCGCCGCGGGTTGCCAGTATCAAGATCATCCGTCGTGGTAAAGTACGTCGGGCGAAACTCTACTATCTGCGCGATCGGGTTGGCAAAGCCACCAGGGTACAAGAACGTTTCGATCGCCCTCTCTAAAAAATTTCCGGCGACGGCCTAACCAAGAAAGTTGCACAATCGCCAATAACTACGCTATAATAAATAAGGGCCTTAAAAAAGCCAAATCGTTTAGCGAATGGGCGCTCTTAGTTCAGTTGGTAGAACGCAGGTCTCCAAAACCTGATGTCGGGGGTTCAAGTCCTCCAGGGCGCGTTTGGTAATCACCAAGCCGATAACTGCAAAAGACATGATCTAAATGTCTGGGGGTTAGTGTGGGTTGTCCGGTGAAAATGATAAGTTAAGGATAGCCTGAGTATCATTTTAAGGAGTAGCGATCGTGGCCAAAAAAGAAACCCTAGAAAAAGACACGAGCGACAAGAAAGAGGGAAGCTCTTTTCAGGTCAAGGAATTCGTCAATGAAACCAAAGAAGAACTCGCCAAAGTCGTCTGGCCTTCCCGTCAGCAACTTTTGAGTGAATCGGCGGCCGTGATGTTAATGGTGACTTTGGTAGCCACTCTCATCTATCTGATTGATAAATTCTTTGCCTGGGGTGCGGGGAAGGTGTTCCCATGAATCTAGAAGAAGAGCAGTTTCCCGAAGAACTCAATCTTAGCGGCCTACCGAAAAAACCCCGTTGGTATGCCGTGCAGGTGGCTTCCGGTTGTGAGAAACGGGTCAAAGCTAATTTGGAACAGCGCATCCACACCCTCGATGTGGCCGATCGCATTCTGCAAGTCCAGATTCCCCAAGCGGCCACCGTCAAAGTCCGCAAGGATGGTTCACGGCAACACGGTGAGGAAAAAGTCTTCCCCGGTTATGTCCTGATCAGAATGATCATGGATGATGACGCTTGGCAGGTGGTCAAAAACACCCCCCATGTGATCAACTTTGTTGGGGCCGAACAAAAGCGGCGCTACGGACGCGGCCGCGGTCACGTCACCCCGCTACCCTTAAGTATGTCCGAAGTCGATCGCATCTTCAAACAAGCTCAGATTCAAGAACCCGTCGTCAAAATCAATATGGAAGTTGGCGATCAAATCTTGGTTCTATCTGGTCCATTTAAGGACTTTGAAGGGGAAGTGATCGAAGTTAGTCCCGAGCGCGGCAAACTCAAGGCCCTGCTCTCCATTTTTGGTCGGGATACCCCGGTCGAATTGGAATTTAATCAAGTCGAAAAACAAAACTAAATCATGGCTAAAAAAGTCGTCGCAATTATTAAACTAGCTTTACCTGCTGGTAAGGCTAACCCTGCTCCTCCCGTGGGTCCTGCTTTAGGTCAACACGGGGTGAATATTATGGCGTTTTGTAAAGATTACAACGCTAAAACCGCCGATCAGGCTGGGATGATCATCCCTGTGGAAATCTCCGTTTTTGAGGATCGTAGTTTTACCTTTGTCCTCAAAACTCCCCCCGCTTCCGTTCTCATCCGCAAAGCGGCCGGTGTGGAAAGAGGTTCCAACGAACCCAACAAGAAATTTGTCGCCACCATTACCCGCGACCAATTACGGGAAATCGCCCAAACTAAAATGCCCGATCTTAACGCTAACGACATCGAAGCGGCCATGAATATTGTGGCGGGAACGGCCAGAAATATGGGTGTCAAGATCTCAGACTAAATCTTATTTCGGGGAGAAGTTAAGCTTCGTTATTACCCAAGGAGCAACAAATCAGATGGTAAAAAAAGTTTCACGACGTTTGCGAGATGCCCAGGCTAAGGTAGAAAATAAAGCCTACGAGCCATTAGAGGCACTGACATTATTAAAGGAATTAGCGACGGCGAAATTCGACGAAACCGCCGAAGCTCATATTCGTTTAGGTATCGATCCTAAATATACCGACCAACAACTGCGGACAACGGTAAGTTTACCCAAAGGAACCGGACGCACGGTGCGAGTAGCGGTCATTACTCGCGGGGAAAAGGTACAGGAAGCGAACAACGCCGGGGCCGATATCGTTGGTTCGGAAGAATTAATCGAAGAAATCGCCAAGGGGATGATGGATTTCGAGGTTTTGATCGCCACCCCCGATATGATGCCGAAAGTGGCTAAATTAGGTCGTCAACTCGGTCCGCGGGGTTTAATGCCTTCACCGAAAGGGGGAACCGTAACCACGGATTTAACGGGGGCAATCGCTGAGTTTAAAGCGGGTAAATTGGAATTCCGGGCCGATCGCACCGGGATCGTTCACGTTCAATTTGGTAAAGCTTCTTTTAGTGCTGAGGATCTGTTAGTTAATTTGAAAGCTTTACAGGAAACGGTGGACAGAAACCGTCCTTCCGGGGCCAAAGGTCGTTACTGGCGTACAGTTTACGTTTCTTCTTCTATGGGGCCATCGATTCAAGTGGATATTAGCGCGCTGCGGGATCTGAAATTAGCAGAAGGTTAATGACAGTTATTTTTTCTGAAAAAGCCTCCAAGGGATTGGGGGCTTTTTTTTGGGATTTTATCTATTCTAAGATCATTGATTTTCATTTTTGGGTTTTTCTATAATCAATACAGCATGATATTGTCCTTCTTTTAAATTTGAGGGAACTTGTACGGTTAATTGACCTTCATTGTTAACGAATGCTTCAACTTCAATGGTTTTCATGTTAACATATCTCTCTTCATTTTCTGCTATAATCTTAATGGTAGAAGTATCCTTATCTGCTAAAGACTGAGCATACTTTCCTCTCACTGCACTTTTTACATGAGACTCCGTTAAAACCTGAGAATAATCATCTAACATTTCATCATCGTTGATGGGATCATTGATTACTTTGTTCATAGATTTTTCTTTCATGTTTATTTACTCTCCTAGCACTAATGATTATGATGTTTCCTTGTCTTTCAGTATGAACAACTAAAAGCAAGCGGTTTTGAATAGAATAACCAATTGTCAAAAAACGATCTTCTAAGATTGAATGAGTGGGATCATCTAAAGTCAAAGAATAGGTATCTTCAAAGACAGTTTTGGCCTCATTAAAAGAAATATCGTGTTTTCTCAGATTTGTCTTAGCTTTGTCTTCATCCCATTCAAAATTAGTCGTCACCATCTCAATTATACACAATAAATAAAATAAGTGGTATAAAAATCGCCCACCTTACTAAGTACCTAAGCAAAATTAATTACACATATCTAACCACCTCTTGCCTCCTGCCTTTTGCCTTTTGCCTATCTTCACTAGGAAATTAATTTTGCACGACTACTTATGGTAAACCGTTAGTTAACTAAAGTGCGATCACCTTTCGCTAGATACTTCTGGGATCGCTCTATGATTAGCAACAGGATTAGAACCAAAGAAACAAAAACAAGAAACTTATGCTTGATTCAGATTGGGAAACCACAACAGCACGAAGAACAACCAAAGACGACCAAAACAAGAACGAACTGAACAATTAATGAATGCTTGTAATTGGGAATGCCTGGCCGATCGCACCGGGATCGTTCACGTTCAATTTGGTAAGGCTTCCAAAGGTCTCCAAGGGATTGGGGGTGTTTTTTTGGCTTGATCGCCCGATTGATATAGAATCAAAAGGCTACACTCAAGATTAATCGCTTGAATTGTTCTCTTGTATCTGTTCTTAGAGCCAGCGTGTGGATTGTAGATTCCCCTAATACCCGTATTTTAGCCCCCTGTGCGATCGCTCTTGGTAACTTTGATGGTTTGCACCTAGGTCATCAAACCGTCCTACAGCCAATTTTTCAGGATGAACCCGCTTATCCCACCGTTGTTAGTTTTACTCCCCACCCGCGGGAATTTTTTACGCGAGAAAAATGGCAATTATTAACTCCTCTAGGGGAAAAGGTGGAGGTTTTAGAGAATTTAGGCGTTAAACAATTAGTTTTACTGCCTTTCTCTGCTCAATTAGCTTCCCTGACACCCTTGGCTTTTGTCGAACAGATTTTAGTAGAAAAATTACAGGCTAAATCGATCAGTGTTGGTCAAGATTTTCGCTTCGGTTATCGTCGTCAAGGTACAGCCGAAGATTTATTACAGATCGCCTCTCAATTTAATATTAAAGTCGAGATTGTTGCTTTAAAAAACTGTGAGGCGGGTCGGATTAGTAGTTCCCTAATTCGTCAAGCTTTGGCAGCAGGAAACGTTGAGCAAGCTGGGCAAATGTTAGGTCGTCCCTACAGTTTAACTGGTCGCGTGGTCATCGGGCAACAGCTGGGCAGAAAATTAGGTTTTCATACCGCTAATCTACAGGTTCCTCCCGATAAATTATTGCCGCGATTCGGGGTTTATTGCGGTTGGGTGCCTCTTGATGGTTCTCGCTTACCGGCAGTTATGAATATCGGTTATCGTCCCACGATCGAGGGAAAAACTATCAGTGTGGAAATCCATTTATTGGATTGGTCGGGCTATGTATATGATCGCATTTTAACGATGGATTTAGTGCAATTCCTGCGACCAGAACAGAAATTTAATTCTCTCGATCGATTAAAAAATCAGATCGAGATAGACTGCGATCAATCTCGATTAATTCTAACTTCTGTAACTGACAATTCCTAATATTTTTGGTATTCTCTTTCCACTTTACCCACCGCTTTCAATAAAGGAGAATCGAGGGAATCGATCCAATCAGCTACTTCTCGCGCTAATCCTAGGGTAACAATGCCTTGAGACGGTGGTAATTGACCAGCTAACGCCTGACTTTTGATGGTTTTCAGGACAGAAATTAAACCCTCAATCTGAGTCAATATTTCTGTTTCCCGCATCTGTTCGGCCACGGTAATAGCTTGGTCAATTGATTGAACTAATTCCCTTATTTTCGTTTCCATAATATTCTAGTGACACCAAAGAGATGTAAGCGTTAGTCCTCGCCCCTCTCCCCATTGTATATTGGCATCTCGCGAGTCTTTAATAAAAGTTTGCTGACCACCACCGTGATAACAATAAGGTGGATTCTGGGGGGCGACAATTCCTTGATAAACCGTTGTTCCCGCCGGCAAAGTCACCGATACTACTTTGGTCGCTTGATTGGGAGGATTCCACTTTTGATCGAGGGCTAAATTTCTGATCGCCTCCACATTGGTGGCATATTCATCCGTGGTCAGAAAACGACCTTTTTTGCTATTTTCGTCACTATAATAACGGAAAAAAGTCTGGGGTTTTTCTAGGGTAACTGCCTGACATTCACTATTGCGAAAAGTGATGGCAATATCTGGAGGAAGAGGACAGGAAGGAGCCTGATCTTGAGCCAATATTTTCCGAGAATTGAAAGTAAAATTTTCGGGTAAACTATTGGTTAATGTACTGGCAGCGATTCCTAAAACAAGACTAAAAACGAGCGAACTGGCTTTCATCTTCACTGATTAAGAGAAATTCTTCTCGATTTTACCGTACTGAACCGACTTAAAATCTTGATTTCGCCCACTGGCAACAATTCTTAACTAATTTTCTCCATGCTCGCCACCCTAACCCCGATTAGCTCCCTAGCAGAAAATTTCCCGCCATTGTCTGTCAACTTTTCTCCCTAGTATGGGCAAATTGGGAAAAGAATCGTTAAGATCAAAAAAACTTAACATTAATCTTCTTGACAAAATCCCCCATTTGTACTATGAGAGACGCTATTGATATTTTGATGGAAAATTTGAGCCAGAGCATCGTCGGCCAAACCGAATCGATTCGCATTGTGCTGGTGGCTTTACTCAGTGGTGGCCACGCTCTCCTCGAAGATGTCCCCGGAGTCGGCAAAACCCTGTTAGCCAAATCCTTAGCGCGTTCAATTAACGGTCGTTTCCAACGGGTACAATGCACCCCCGACCTCCTCCCCAGTGATATCACGGGAACCACGATTTGGAACCCCAACAGTCGCGAATTTGAATTTATCCCCGGCCCCGCTTTTGCTAACGTCCTCTTGGCCGATGAAATCAACCGGGCCACCCCGCGCACTCAATCGGCACTTCTAGAAGTCATGGAAGAAAAACAAGTTACCGTCGATGGAGAAGCGCGGCCGGTCCCCCAACCCTTCTTTGTGATCGCCACCCAAAATCCGATCGAATATCAAGGCACTTTTCCGCTTCCAGAAGCGCAAATGGACCGTTTTGCCGTTTGCCTGAGTTTGGGTTATCCCAGCGCCACAGAAGAATTAAAAATGTTACAAAGACAGCATTCTCAAGAGACGGTTAAATCCCTAGAAGCTTGTATTTCCCTAGAACAGGTGGGAGAATTGCAAAGATTAGTGAGTCTGGTCAAGGTAGCTCCTGCTTTACAGCAATATATCGTCGATTTAGTCCGCGCTACCCGTGATCACGAAGATATTAGTTTAGGAGTCAGTCCCCGGGGTTGTGTGGTTCTGCAAAAAGCAGTTCAAGCTTACGCTTTCCTCGAAGGTCGCGATTATGCTATCCCCGATGATGTTAAGTTGATTACTCCCTACGTCTTCTGCCATCGTCTGATTCCTAGTCACGGTCGTCAAGCTAAAGCGATCGTGGAAAGACTTCTGCAATCGGTGGCGATCGAGGATCGTATCTATGCTTAAACTACTTTGAACCCCTAGAGGAGAGAATTGCCACGATCAAAACCCCTAGCGGGGGATTCTTCCAGAAGCCAAAAATCTAACTAATTTCATCTAAAATTACTCATAAATTGTGCTACAATAGTTCCATGAGTAAGTTAACCAGATCAGATGCGGCTAAATTAAAAGGAGTAAGCGTATCGACGTTAAGACGTTGGGAGTCTCAAGGTAAATTAATACCAGAACGAACTGCTAACGGGCATAGGCGTTATACCGTTTCTCAGTTGCTTGGAGTAAGAGAGAATCTCTCCTATACAGTTGGTTATTGCCGTGTTTCTAGTCATGACCAAAGAAAGGATTTGGAACGTCAAAAAGAAGTTGTCGAACTGTTTTGCGCTCAAAATGGTTGGCAAGTTGAAATCCTTGACGATTGAGGTTCTGGACTAAACTACAACAAGAAAGGATTAAAACGATTAATCAGATTAATTGTTGATAGTAAAGTCGAAAGATTGGTTTTAACTCACAAGGATAGGTTACTCAGATTTGGTGGTGAATTGATATTTAGCCTTTGTGAACACTTTGGGACTGAGATTATCATCATTAATCGAACTGAGGATAGTACATTTGAGGAGGATTTAGCACAAGATGTCTTAGAAATTATTACCGTTTTTTCTGCTAGGTTGTATGGCTCTAGAAGTCATAAAAATAGAAAAATCGTAGAAGAGTTAAGAGACGTTGCTACTAGGATTCAAGACTGAATTAAAACTAAATAATCAACAAAGTTCATTGTTAGCCCAACACGCAGGAACCGCTCGTCATGCTTGGAACTGGGGGCTGGCTTTAACTAAGCAAATTCTAGACCACAATAAAGCTAATCCTGATGACAAAATCAAGTTTCCTACTGCTATCGACTTGCATAAATGGTTAGTAGCATTAGTAAAATCTGAGCATGACTGGTATTATAAGGTTTCTAAATACGCCCCCCAATACGCATTAAGAGCCTTAGCTGATGCTTGGAAAAGATGCTTCAAAAAGATAGCTAAACCACCTAGATTCAAGAAAAAAGGTAAACAGGATAGTTTTACTCTATATGGAGGTATTAAATGTGACCATCAAAAGATAAAAGTTCCTGTGATTGGCTGGTTAAAAACCTATGAGCGATTACCTCAAGGTTATCGGCCTAAATCTGTCACTATTAGCCAAAAAGCTAATCGATGGTTTATTAGTTTTAAGATTGAAGTTGAACCACAAACAACCAATAAAACTCATGAGGTAGTCGGTTGTGATCTAGGTGTTAAAACTTTGGCTACTTTATCGACTGGCGAGACATTTGAAGGCTCTAAAAGTTATCGTAAATACGAAAAACAATTAGCTAGACTTCAATACTTGAACCGACATAAAGTAAAAGGTTCAAACAATTGGAACAAAGCTCAACGGCAAATAGCTAAACTTCATTTTAAAATAGCTAATATCCGTAAAGATACGTTACATAAACTCACTACTTATTTAGCCAAGAACCACGGCAAGATAGTAATTGAGGATTTAAATGTGTCTGGGATGATGGCTAATCACAAATTAGCTAAAGCCGTTCAGGATATGGGTTTTTACGAGTTCCGGAGACAACTTAATTATAAATCTCAGTTGTATGGATCGGAATTAATTATAGCTGATAGGTGGTTTCCTAGTAGCAAACTCTGTTCTAATTGTGGACATAAAAAAGAATCTCTATCTTTGTCCGAAAGAATTTTTGAGTGTGAACAATGTTCTTTTGTTTGCGATAGAGACTTAAATGCTAGTCTGAATCTCGCTTCTTTGGCGGTGAGTTCCACCGTGTCAGCTTGTGGACTGGTGAGTGCCGACACTGCCAGAATGAAGCAAGAAGATAACATCAAATCTGCTCATGAGTAGATTTGAGTAAGATTGTCAGAACGGAATAACAACGACTAGCAATTAAACCCAAAACTAACCACCAGAGGGTACTAACTTGGGGACGATACCAAACTGTATCAAAGAAACCGTGGGCAAGAATTCCAGCCATAGCGGCAATTGCCCCGATTAACCAAAAGCCTTGACTATCCATTTTATCGCGTAAAAGTTTAATTTGATGGATGCCTTGGCCGATAGTTGTGACTAATAACCAGAGGAAACAGGTAAAACCAATAATTCCCGTTTCTACCATGATTTCTAATAGCACAGAATAGGCACTTAAAGCCGTGTATTTTGGCTTCATGAATAGGGGGTAAATTTTCTTAAAAGCATCATTACCCGGTCCGATGCCCAAAAGCGGATAAGTTTGAATCATGCGGATAACTGCATCCCAAACATTAATCCGAAAGTTATTACTACTATCTTCCCGGCCTGCAAAAATACTCATCACCCGAATTCGCAGCGGCTCCACCAATAAAATCGCCCCTAAAATCACCACGGCTAAACCACCTAAAATTAATGGTAAAAGCCATGTTTGCCAAAATAACGGTAGATAATTTTTGAACCAATAAAATAATAGCAATAAGAAGACAATTCCTAAGACCATCAAACCAATCCAACCGCCACGACTCTCAGTAAAAAATAAACAAGCGGCATTGGCTAAAGTTAGTAAAGCCGCTAAAATTTTCGGTAGCCATCCCTGCCACACAAACAAGGCTGCACCGCTAAAAGCAATACCGGGGAATAAATAACTGGCTAATAGATTAGGATTACCGAGATAACTATAAACCCTAGTATCCCCCGCTAATTCTGAAGTGGGATCGTTCCAAGTTGCTAACTGTTCCGCGCCAAAAATTTGCTGGCGAATGCCGTAAACGCTCACTGCTAAGGCGGTTAAAACTAAAGTAGTCAGAATCCAATTTGTTAGGCGTGGCGAGCGCATAATTCGGGCGGTAAAGGCAAAAAAGATGAGATTGAGAGTTAATTTAATTAATCCTTCCAAAGCTGCCATTTTAACGGGAGAAAAAGCCGTGGAAACCGTGGCAATTCCCCAATATAAAAGCACTAAAATATGAATCGGTGTCACCCCGATTTTGCCTTCGTCCACAAGGGTTAAGAGTAGCCAATAAACCGCCATTGCTAACAGCAAAAAACCGATTTGACTGGTGGAGAAAAACGGCGCAGTGGCGATAAGGAGAGAGATTAACAGCGCACCCATCAGTTCTGTCCACTCCACAAACCGGCTACCCTGTCGCCATTGACTAAAAAGGCCGACGAAACGATGCAGATAGCTATATTTTGACCAAGAAGCGGGGGAAAAGTTCAGTAGGGTGATTTGTTTCCAAAAAGCATTCATAGGGTTTTTAGTTGCGGTTGTCACCATCACACTGTGATTAAGATACCGATTGTATCTTAATTGTTGACTCTTGGGAGCGAAAAGAGTTTCAATCTGGTATCTTAGGGCAGCTTCACAGGGTCAAAACCTAATAGCATAACCAGTCTAAGTATGGGGTGAACGTAAAGCTTGACCTAAACGAGTTAAGCCTTGGGAACAGTCAAAACGATCGAGATGTACTTCAATAAATGATAGGCGATCGATGTTACCCTGGGCAATTGATAAAGCCTTTTCTAATTCCCCTTCTGTCCTGACTTGACAACTCCAACTTTCCCCGTTAAATACTGCCGGTAATTGATGATATTTCCACGGTTGTAGATCATTATAAATATTATCCTGAATTACCCGCTCGATCGTGTAACCGTCGTTATTAATTAAAAAGATAATTGGATTGAGATGGTGACGGATAATTGTCGAAAGTTCTTGGGCGGTCATTTGAAAAGCACCATCACCCACAAAGACAATAGGACGAGTATTGGGTGCGGCAAAAGCTACTCCTAAACAGGCGGGAATTGAATAACCAATAGAGAGATAAAATGCTTGACCAATAAAGTCAGTTTTTTGAGGCATTAATAAATCAATCGTGGCAATAATTGCGTCCCCTGTATCGGAAATAACAAAAGATTCTTGAGCGATAAAATGATTCATGCGCTCATAAAAACGAGCATTAGTTAATTTTTGCTCTGGCACGGGGATGAATTCTAAATCCTTTAATTCGGCCGCGGGTTTAATATCTAGTGTAGCCGCTTCTTTATGACTTAGCTTATTAATTAAACCATCGATAAAATCCCCTAGGAATACCGGTTGATAGAAGTGATGTTTAATTTTTATCTTCTCGGAATTGGCATTAATCAAATTATTGGGATTTAAATGAGCCGTAAATCCGCCTAAATTCATATCGGACATAATCGCCCCTAAACAGAGGACACAATCGGCATTTTCCACCCGTTGATTAACGTATTCGCGACTTAATGCCCCCACATAAGTGCCGATAAATTGCGGCTGCATTTCCGAAATTGACGATTTACCTAAAATAGTGGTGGCCAAGGGATAACCCGTTACCTCTAAAAGTTTCAGTAACTTATCTTGGAGTTTAAACCGATGGAATTCTACCCCCGCTAAAATAATTGGTTTTTCCGCTTTTTCTAATAAAAAAACCGCCTCTTCAACGGCCTCTTGTAAAGCGGCGGCATCCGTGAGATTATCGGTTAAATAAATTGGCTTTTCCGAGGGGATACAGGGACGATAGACCAGATCCCGGGGAATTTCGATATACACGGGACGTTTGTGATGCAAACAAGCAGCTAAAGTTTGCTCGATTTGACTGGCTGCTTGGGCGGAATTAGTGAGAATAACCGAGGCAGCCGTGACTTTTTCCATGATCGAAAATTGCAGATTATAATCGCCCGTGGTGTGGTGTAATAATAAATTATCCCGGCGAATCGAGCGATCGGAAGCCCCACTAATTACCACCAGGGGAACGCGTTCAGCGTAAGCACCGACCACAGCATTAACGAGGCTAAATCCCCCGACTCCGTAGGTGACACAGACAGCGCCCATACCTTTGACTCGCGCGTAGGCATCGGCGGCATAACCCGCGTTAAGCTCATTACAGGTGCAAACTAATTCGATCGGACTTTCCACCAAAACATCCATCAAATCGAGGACATAATCCCCCGGCACCCCGAAAACATGATTAACCCCTAAATTATGGAGACGCTGGCATAAATATTCGCCGATCGTGATCATAGCAATTTTCTCCCCTGTGTTGGCACTTTCACGCCGATCATAACGATTTTTTCAAAAAATAGGCTCATGTCCAGTAATGAACTAGAAAGTAAAAATCAGAAAACTTTAATTAAGTAGCTGTTTGCAATTAAATAGAAGATAGGTTTTGCACTCGATCCCCCCTGCCCCCCTTAATAAGGGGGGTGCCGACAGGCGGGGGGATCTTAGAGTTTTTTCCGCAGACCCTAATTATATCTAGTGCTGGTGATCGATGCTATAGTATAGAGCCTAGGGTTTTTCTCTTGGGTGTCAAAAAATATCTGCGGCACTTTTTCAGGTATAATTTTTACAGGAGATTTCCTAAAACTTTCGACTTAAATAAGGCTGACTGTTAATGATTTTTACTGAATTAGTTTTGCAAAATTTCGGTCCCTACGCCGGTCGTCAAGTGATTAATTTACGTCCCGAAAAAGACAACAATCCCTGTCCAATTATCCTTTTGGGAGGCATGAATGGCGGCGGTAAAACTACTTTAATGGATGCGATTCGTTTGGCTTTGTACGGTGCGCGGGCAAAGTGTTCTACTCGCAATAATTTAAGTTATGCCGAGTTTCTCAGTCAAGCAGTTAATAATCAAGCTTCCCTCATCGATCAAGCTAGAATTGAACTGGCTTTTGAACATCTAGTTAATGAACAATGGCGACAATATCGTATCGTTAGATACTGGACAAAACAGCCCAAAGATGGTAAGGATACCCTCGGTATTTTAGATGAGGATTGGCCCGATCCTGCCTTAGCTAATACTTGGGATGAATATATTGAAACTTTATTACCTTTGGGTATTTCTAACCTGTTTTTATTTGATGGGGAACAGGTAAAAGAATTGGCAGAACAGGATGTACCTCCTGACAGCGTTAAGGATTCGATGCAGACTTTATTAGGGTTAGAATTAGCGGAAAGATTAGCCGTTGATCTTGATATCTTAGCTAGTCGCAAGCGCCGGTTATTAGCAGCAGAAAATGAACTGGCAACTATTGAAGCTATTGAGAAAAAATTAGCTCAGTACCAAGAAGATTTAGAATTGGCTAGACAAGAGATGGAAACTCAACAAAAAAAATTAGATTTGGTTAGAAATGATTTTGATGCAGTCTCGGATAAATTTCGCATTGATGGCGGAAAAATTGCCGCCGAAAGAAGTCAATTAGAGAGCAGAAAAAAGGATTTAGATAAAAAGTTAGATAAACAGAGAGAATATTTAGGTCAATTGGCGGGGGAATTTTTACCATTAAAGTTAATTTTTCCTCTCCTAGAAGCGGCTAAAATTCAGGGAGAAAAAGAGCTAAAATTGCAATCGTCTCAAGTCGCTCAATCGGTTTTAGAATCCAGGGATAAAAAGTTAATGGCTTATTTAAAAAAACTGAATTTAACTTTAGAACAATTGGATAATATTAGAGAATTTTTACAGCAAGAAAATCAGTTTTTAGCCGAGGATAGCAATTCTTTGACCGCTCCTTACTTAGATTTAGACGAGGAGGCGATCGAGTTACTAAATCGAGTCTTAACCCATCAATTACCGGCACAAATTAACCTTGCTCATCAAGCAATAGAACAATTAAGAAATCTGGAAGCTGACTTAGATAATTTAGAGCGAGAATTAGCAGTAGCAGCCTCTCCCGAAGAATACGAAACCCTGAGTAATAACTTAAAAACCGCTCAGAAAAAGTATCTAAATGCTCAAGCGGAATACGAGCAAAGCCACAAAAATTATGAGGAAATCAAAAAGAAAATTGAGAAAACTAAAAAAGAATTATTTGCCTATAGTGAGAAAGCTTTAGAATCGCAAAGTAACGAACATATCGTCAATGCTATTGTCAAAGCACAGCAAACTTTAAAATTATTTAAAGAACGCTTAACTTTAAAAAAATTAAATAGATTAGAGGGAGAAGTGGCGGAATGTTTTCGTTATTTATTGCATAAGTCCGATCTGGTGCAGAAAATAGCGATCGATGCTGATACTTTTGGTCTATCTCTCTTTGGTCCCGATGGACAAAATGTGCCTAAACACCGTCTTTCTGCCGGAGAAAAACAACTATTAGCGATCGCTTTTTTGTGGGGATTAGCGCGAGTCTCCGGACGAGATTTACCCATCGCTATCGATACACCCCTCGGACGTTTAGATTCTTCCCATCGCCATAATTTAGTTGAACGTTATTTTCCCGCTGCTTCCTCTCAAGTCATCCTCCTTTCTACCGATACAGAAATTGGACAAAATGAGCTACTCTTATTAGAAGAACAGGAAGTAATCGCCAGAAAATACCTGCTAGAATATAATTCCCAACAACGTCAAACTACTATTCACCCTGACCGCTACTTTTGGTAAGATTATGAACGAGATAAATTCCCACAAAATTATCCCCCAACAGGATTGAGAATGACTAACTATTTTATCATCAGTCAGATCGAGGTAAAATTATAGATTATGGAATCACCGATCGAACGTTTTCGACTATCTCAAACCGCCAAAGATAGCCTAATAAAATTAAAACGCTACACCAAAATTGACCAATGGAATATCCTCTGTCGTTGGGCTTTTTGTCGTTCCCTTGCCGAACCGAGTCTCCCCTCTCCCGTTCCCATTCCTGCCGATAGCAATGTAGAATTATCTTGGAAAGTATTCGGGGGAGAAATGGCCGATATTTTCTTAATTGCCCTCAAACAACGTTGTCATCAAGACGGATTAGGAACCGATAAAGAAACTCTAACTCAACAATTTCGCTTACATTTACATCGCGGGATCGGTTATCTTGCTGGGGATGCCAAGCTAAAGAAAATCGATAATTTAATCGAATTAGAGAGGGAAAATCTCAGAGAATCTTAAACAAGAACGGTCTATCTTCGTCTCTGTGTTCTTTGTGCCTCTGTGGTTTATTCTTAATCCTTCTGGGATAACCAGGCGGAGAACTGTCAGCCTGGCTATATTTAACCGAGGGTGAGCGCATCTCAAACGCTATCGACAATTGGCCAATTTTGTGATAGTATTTAAAAAGGGGGCGACTATCGGGGGATAAGAAAAAATGGAAAATTTAATTAAGGAAGCACTAAGCCATCGAGCAATTAATCACCCCTATTTACTTGCTTTAGAAAAAGGAGAATTTCAACATACTGATGAAGTTCTCAAAGACTTTGCTAACCAATACGGAGCTTATAGTGACTGGTTTTCCCGTTATTTAACAGCAGTAATATCGAAGCTAGAAAATCCCACTCATCGAAATCACCTGCTCAAGAACTTAGCTGAAGAAAACGGACATCTACAGGATGAAGAGATCGAAGCAATCCAGAAATTAGGTATTAAGGATGAGTGGGTACAGGAAATCCCTCACCCACAGTTATTCAAGCGTTTTCAAGAAGCTATGGGAGTAGATAGCACGCAAACGCCTTGTGTTGAAGTAGAAATCTGGCGTGAATCATTCCTATCGCTGCTCCAGAATGGAAGTTCACTCCAAGCTATTGGAGCCATAGGTTTAGGGACTGAATCTGTGGTTAAATTTATCTACAAACACATTATCGAAGCGATCAAAAAACATACATCATTATCCTTGGAGCAATATGTATTTTTTCCTTTACATACAGAAGTGGAGGATGAACACAGCTTGACTTTAGTTGAGATTGCTAAGGAATTAGCCAGCGAAAGCGAACAGGCTGTTCTGGAATTACGGAAAGGAATGTTAAAAGCCTTAAATCTACGTGCTGCTTACTGGGACAATATGTATGAACGTGCGTTGGCGTTAGATAAATCTTTGACCTCATCAGACCAACTCAAGATTGTTACGCTTTTCACTAAAATGATTAAAGGCAAGAAGCTGTCTAATCAGGAACAGGAACTTTTATTGCATCAAATTAATGACGTGCGTATTGGATTGACGGAAGACTTATCTACTGTTCCAGTGGAAAAACTACTACCTGGATTTAGTTTACTTTTGCTATACGGGATGCAAAGGGAAAAGCACAGGGAAGAAGTTATAAACTTGTTAGATTGGCTTGCGGATCCATCTGGTGAATGCCAATGCTCTCCAACAATATTAAGGCTTGCATCACAACTTTACCATGATTTTCAAACGCTGCGACTGGGAGCATTGACCGAAAAAATTAATGAACAAAAAAGCTTGACTCATGTGCAAGAAGGTAAAGAGCTTATTTCAACAATCAGCGCCAGCAACTTAGAAGCCTTATACAACAATAAGGTTGATAAACTCAATATTGATTTTAACGTATTTCGCCTGCCATTTGCTCTAGAAGTTTTAGATGCACGCCTAGTTATAGTCAAGCCAGGAAAGGCGAATGAAATGCACAGACACGCACATGAAACCGTATTTGTATTTCTTCAGGGTCAAGGAAAAGTTATTGTTGATCAATACGAAAACGAAGTCGAACCGGGTACTTTTGCTGTTATTCCCCGTTGGTGTGTGCATCAATCTGTGAACTTAGGAGAAGAAGAGCTAATTTTTCTGGCGATAGCTGATTTCGGATTAACTGGCAAAAGTTTTATGGGTAATTACTTACACAGTGCTAGACTAAAACAAAATTAGTGCAAATTTTATCCCGTTAGATGGGTATGAAAGCAACACAAGAAACCAAAAAACTTTACGACGAAAGCGCAGCAGACTGGAAACGAGTAGAACCGATTTTGCTTTCTGATTACTCCGCGCGTCCGTTTGTCATTGATTTATGTGAACCGATTGTCAACAAGAATATATTAGATCTAGGCTGTGGGGAAGGTTATGTAGGAAGAGAGTTAATTAACCGAGGCGCTCAATATGTTCATGGGATTGATATTTCATCGCAAATGATCGAGCAGGCCTTAATTCAAAAAAACGAGTATCAGATTACTAATGCTTCCTATGAAACTGGTGATATTCGTGATTTTGCGGTAACTGAGTCCGAACAATACGATTTAGTTCTGGCTATGTTTCTGTTCAACTACTTAAATGTTTCAGAAACTATTAGCACGATGCAAAAAGCCTATCAACTTTTAAAGTTGGGTGGATATTTCCTGTTCGCCGTCCCCCATCCCTCTTTACCTTTTCTGAAAAAAGATAAGTTTCCCTTTTATTTTACACCGAAAGCTGGCTATTTTTCTGGGCGCAATCAATTATTCCCCGGTGAGATTTGGCGCAGAGATAGAAAAGCCGTCGCCGTGCAATGTGTTCATAAAACTATGGAAGATTACTTCACATCTCTTCGTTTGGCAACATTCACAAAAATGCCAGAAGTTTATGAACTAAAAATTAATCAGGAACATTTAGAACTAGACCGAGAATTTTTTACTCCGCTCATTGACCTTCCCCTTCACGTTGCTTTCAAAATTCAAAAATGATTATACCGATTTCTGATCCTAATATTTCATTACTGACTTGGAAAAAATTGCCTGATCCTTATCAACTATTTTTTCATTTACCAGAATCATTAGTCTTAGATTTACTAAAAAGAAGCAATCACAAATGGCTTGACAAACCCAACGAAATAGGACAGGAAACGGTCAATAAAAATCTTGATTTTTTCCTACCATTTCGTGAGAAATTGCTCCAGGAACCAGGCATAATTATTTTCCGATTAGAACCGGAATTAACAGAAACGGAAATGCGATTAATTTATGCTTTGATTTCTCGCATTTTTGGACTGCTAAACCACCGCTATGGCTATTTTTTTGATGTAATCGATCGAGGAATGGATTACACTAAAGAAGCTATACCCGTTTCGATGACGAATGCAGAAACTGGCTATCATACCGATAGTACAGCCAAAAACTACTTCCCTGATATTGTTGGGTTACTCTGTCTTGCTGCCGCGGATGAGGGAGGAGATTCCCTGGTAGTAAACGCCGCCAATTTGTATCAATATTTCTGGCAACACCATACAGACCTAGTTCCCTGTCTCTACGAACCTTTGGCGCGGGATGTGATTACACCTGGAGAGATTAATTCTCAAGAAGCTATTCAAAAGAATAATTTCCCCTTATTCTCAGCCGATTCTCAGGGTCTGGTTTTTCGTTATATGCGGTACTGGATTGAAGTCGCTTACTCCAAACTAGAAATAGCGCAACCGGAAGCTATCACAAAAACACTTGACATAATCGACAACTTTTTTTCAGAACCGGAAAATACAGTCCGCTTCAACATGAAAAAAGGTGATGTATTTTACGTTAATAATCGCTTTTTATGCCACAATAGAACCGCTTTTAAAAATTCAGGAAAACCTCGACAAATGGTGCGTAGTTGGATTAACCTTTAAACAAAATACGTCCCAGCGAGAAAGTGCATCTGTCAAGGTACAGATTACTATGACCTCAACCTCCTTGTCACCCCTTCAGTGGTTAAAACTCACCCTAAAAAACCTTCGGTCGGCCTAAAGTAGTGATATAGATAACTGCTTCATCGGAGGGAATTCCTAACACTTCATTAACTTGATCATCAAAAAAACCACCGATACCACTAACCCCTAACCCCAGATGAATAGCCGCTAAATTTAATCTCTGTCCCAAATGACCCGCATCTGCATGAAGATAACGATAAACTCGATCGCCATATTTAGCCACTGCTTTTGACAGATCCGCCGTATGAAAAACCACAGCAGCCGCATCCCGTCCCAAATCCTGACCTAAACAGAGATAATGTAACTCTTGCCGGAAATTTTTAAAGCGAATTTGCCGCAATTCTTGGGCTTTGGGAGCATAATAATAACAGCCTTCCTCTAATCCGGTTACTGCCGAAACAGCGATAAAAGTTTCCAATAAATCTAGAGCAAAATAATCGGGATTGGGATCGAGATTTTGGTCGGCATAATCTTGGGGTTGATAGGTGAAATGCAGCAGCGCTCGCAATTCGTCTAAACTGAGACTAGCACCACTATAAGCGCGGGTAGATCTGCGTTTAAGCATCGTACTTTCCAGATCGATTAAATCTTCCCCCCAATTGACGGGACGGGATGTCACCGAAACTTTTAGACAAAAAGGAAAATTATATTTATCTTCCCAATTAGAGGGGGTAACAGTTGCTTCTATCTTCTCATCTGTAGCTATGATAGTGGCTCGGTGTAGAGAGTTTAATAATTCTCCCTCGGGAATTTTGGGATAAAGAGTCGTGGTTGCCGAAGGGAGTGCCGTGGTGCTAGGGGGGAGATTTTGCCGGATATTGAGCAGATCTGCCAAAGGAATCACCGTCATGACACTTTCTTTCTCGGAATCAAGATAAAGCAATTCATTCATCTGACTATCGTTAAAACCACCGATTAAATGGGCCCGATAGTCATTAATCGAGGCTGATAGCTCAATATTGCCTAATAAATGCCCTGTATCGAGGAAAATACGCCGATAAGCTCGATCCTCGTAGCGCCAAGCAGACCGATAAAAAATGGCACTGGTAACTAAAGCGATATCGGTATTTTCTAAAACAGGATTCCAGAAACAAGCAGATTGCAGGTTAGTCCAGACATCACTTTCCCAGAATAAAAGCAGCGAGTGACTTTGACCTTGGTAACTGTAGAGACCGGCGGGTAAGAATTCCGTGCCACGAGAGATCAGATAGACCTCGGCGGGGTATAATCCACCAGCAGAGGGTGCGGAACGTAGGTACAAGGGACTACCCATAGTGGCGATTTTGGCAGTTAAACCATAGCTACAGCCCAAAATTCGCGATATACGTCGCCAAAAGTCTCCTTTTTGGGGAACTGTTTGACGGGAGAGGTAGGGTTTGAGATCGAAAGTCTGACCGATTTTGTATTCTTTGAAGGGATAGGGTTGTTGACTCCAATCAAGACCTTTACTTTTTGAAGCGATCGTCTGGGGGTCGTATTTGGTCCGCTCGTGGTAGTATTGGGCGATCGAGATTGGCTGATCTGGCATGATAAAGATAGGCTGTCTAAGCTTTACTTTTTAGTTTGACATACTCCCACCCCTAGAAAACGGGTTTCTGAAAGAAACCCGTTTTCTAAATACTCCCCTCTCCCACCTCCCCCCTGCTCTACGATGTCGGGTAGGGTTGATTCATGAATCAACCCTACCCTTGATAAGGGGGGTGGGGGGTTGGGGGTGAGGGTAATTAACCATATCTGCCATTACTTTAGAAAAATAGTATAACTGCTATAATTATCCCATGGCGGCTCAACCCAGAGAAATTCGACGTTATGTTACCAGTGACGGCAAAGTTCCCTTTGCCCAATGGCTCGATTCTTTGCGGGATATTAAGGCTAAAACTAAAATTGCTCAACGCCTAAACCGGGTTAATTTAGGTAACTTAGGGGATTATAAATCAGCTTTGAGCAGGAGTTTATGAACTACGAATAGACTATGGTTCTGGTTATCGCGTTTACTTTGGACAAATCGGAACAACGATTATCTTACTCCTGTGTGGAGGAGATAAAAAAACGCAAGCTAAAGACATTGAAATAGCTCAAAAATATTGGCAAGACTATAGGAGCCGAGAAAATGCCAGTCAGTGATAGTTATCATGATTCCCTGATCGAATCTCTTAAAGATTCCCATTATGCAGCAGTTTATCTGGAAACTCATCTCGAGGGAGATGAATATGAATTTGAATCAGAATTACTCAGACTCGCGTTCAATCACGTCCTAGAAGCCCTTGTCCCTCAAAATCTAACACCAGAACAAATCAAAATTCAGGCGCAGCAATTGGAAGAAATAATGCAAAAACCTGCACCTGAAGCCATGAATCAACTAACCTCTTGGCTTCAAGCTTTAGGATTGAAATTAACGATAAAGATCGCTCCAAAAATGCCAGAAATAAATCATGAAAATGACGCTGTTAGTTCAATCAAGATTACAGTGTAGTTTGTAGTTTGGGTTTTTTGATTACAAATTGATAGCCGCTTAACGCACCCTACACAGAAAACGGGTTTCTTTCAGAAACCCGTTTTCTCAAATAAAATTATGACTACACCTAGCTTCACCATTCCCCAATCTGACCCTCCCCTTTCCCCTCGGCAATCCTTGCCGACGATGTACGATTTACCTAGTGACAATCCACTGGAACCCGGTTTGCCTGACGAATTTCACCTATTACAACCTCAGTTATTACTGCTGACTTTCCAGCCTCCCAACTGGGAACCAGACCTAGTTTTTAGCGCCGCTGACCTTAACCTTTACTACAATGTCAGACACCCGCAATGGTACAAGCGTCCCGATTGGTTTGGGGTGGTTGGTGTTCCTCGTCTCTACGATGGCCATGACCTGCGCTTAAGCTATGTGATTTGGCAGGAAGGGGTTTCTCCGACGATTGTGGTGGAATTATTGTCTCCAGGTACGGAAAATCAAGATTTAGGAGAAGAACTACGTCAACCAGAAGAACCGCCAACTAAGTGGACAGTTTATGAACAGATTTTGCAGGTTCCCTACTATGTGGTTTTCAGTCGCTATACTAACCAACTTCAAGCGTTTGAACTGGTAGGTGGTTATTACCAACCCGTAGCTTTAGTGCAGGGACGCTTACCGATTCCTCCACTGGAATTGAGCTTGGGTTTGTGGCAAGGTTCCTATCGGGGGATTGAGCGGCTATGGTTACGCTGGTTGACGCTGGAGGGAGAGTTAATTCCCCTTGCCGATGAGGAGTTAATTGCGGCGAAACAAGAGGTTTCTGCGGCGAAACAAGAGGTTTCTGCGGCGAAACAAGAGGCTTCTGCGGCTAAACAACGAGCAGAACAACTAGCGGCACGATTGCGGGAATTAGGGATAGATCCTGAAACCTGAAGCTAAAACCCCCCAAAAAAAGAGAGAGGAAACCCGCGCCTCCTCTCTCTGGGACATTATTTTCTCGCTTTGCGGACAGCACCCCCTAGCATTAAACCGCCCAGTGGGATATAACTAAGAACACTCGTAGGTTCAGGGACACCCACAGCAGAAGAAGCGACGGTCAACAAATGCCGAGAGATTTTTTGAGATTATTCATACATCGAATAATTTGCTCTACGAATAAAGTTATGTGTAGATTTTAGAAGCAATTTGATTGAAGTCAAGATAAAACTAGGGGATTTTACTCTATCATTACTTATTTTAATTTTCGATGTACCTACACCCTACTAGACTACTGGTCTGTCAAGTTTGGAAATTGACGGATACAATTTAGTTAATTTGATCCGAGCATCGACCGTAATAAAATCTATGGAAATTATCGCTGTTTTACTGGGAGTTTTCGGTTTAGGGACAGGTGCGGGTTTATTGGTCATCCGTAACTATTACCACATCTGTCAACCGAGTGAAGTTTTAATTTTTGCCGGTAGTCGTCGTCCCACGGCCACGGGCAAAACCATCGGTTATCGTTTGGTAAAAGGGGGCAGCAGTATTCGTTTACCGATGCTAGAACAAGTGTATCGAATGGACCTGACCAACATGATCATCGATCTCAGGGTGGTTAATGCCTATTCTAAGGGCGGTGTGCCGTTGATCGTCACTGGGGTGGCGAATATTAAAATTGCCGGGGAAGAACCGATTATTCATAATGCGATCGAGCGTTTATTGGGCAAGAAACGCAAGGAAATTGAACAATTGGCTAAAGAAACCCTAGAGGGCAATTTGCGCGGTGTCTTGGCGAATTTAACCCCAGAACAAGCGAACTCCGATCAGATTGCTTTCGCTAAAAGTCTCCTAGAAGAAGCGGAACAGGATCTGGAAAAATTGGGTTTAGTTTTGGATAGTTTGCAGATCCAGAATATTTCCGATGAGGTGCGTTATCTGGATTCGATCGGACGGAAGCAAAAAGCCGAATTACAGAGAGATGCCCGGATAGCCGAAGCAAAAGCCCGAAAAACATCGATTATCAAGGATTCCGAGAATCTACGCCTAACCGCTTTGCGTCGTATCCAAAAAGATTTAGAAATAGCCAAAGCTGACGCAGAAAAACGGGTGCGCGACACTCAAACTAAGCGCGGCGCCATGATTGCTGAGGTAGAATCGGTGGTTATGTCCGATTTAGCTAAAGTACAGGCAGAAGTGGCGGTACAAACTGCCCGAATTAAGCAGGTGAAACAGCAATTACAAGCAGATGTGATCGCCCCGGCGGCAGCGGAATGTCAACAAGCGATCGCAAAAGCCCGGGGGGAAGCAGCCAAAATTATCGAACAGGGGAAAGCGCAAGCGGAAGGAACCAAAAAATTAGCTGCTTCTTGGCAAGGAGCGGGAAATAACGCTAAAAACATCTTTTTATACCAAAAATTGGAGTTATTGCTGAAATTAATGGCCGCCAGTGTGCCAGAAGTGCAGGTACAAACGGTGACGGTAGTGGACGGTGGTGATAGTAATCTTGTCCCCAAAATGACTGCCTTTGCTGAACAATTGCGTCAAGCTACTGGAGTCGATCTGGTACAAATGGCTAATCGCCTAGCACAAACCGAGCCATCTGTCAAGAGTTCAGTGATCAGTGATCAGTGATCAGTTATCAGTTTTGAGTTTTAAGTTTTAAGTGAGCAGTGTGTATTAAGTGATCATCATCAAATGGCAGTTTACTGCTGTCTTTTTACTGTTCACTGATTACTGTTCACTGTTCACTGATAACTGATTACTGTTCACTGATAACTGATTACTGTTCACTGATTACTGTTCACTGTTCACTGATAACTGATTACTGTTCACTGATAACTGATTACTGTTCACTGATAACTGATTACTGTTCACTGTTCACTGATTACTGTTCACTGATTACTGTTCACTGATTACTGTTCACTGTTCACTGATAACTGATTACTGATTATTGTCCACTAGAATGTTAATCAAGTTTAGAGACCACCACCATGGATGACTTAATTAATAATCCCTCCCCTTCTCCCCAAGACCTAGAAATGACGCGGACTCCCCCCTGGGGAACGGTGACGGTATTGGAGGAAGGTCCCCGGTATCGCATCAATCGCATTGTCATTAAACCCGGCCATCATATGAGTACCCAAATGCACTACCATCGCAGTGAACACTGGATTGTCGTCTCCGGCACAGCGCGGGTAATCTGTGATGAAAAAGAAACTCTCCTCAAACAAAAAGAATCTACCTATGTTCCCATGAATACCCGTCATCGGGTGGAAAACCCCGGTTCTATTCCTCTGGTGATGATCGAGGTACAAAATGGCGAATATTTAGGAGATGATGATATTCACCGTTTGGATGATGCAGAATAGGACAGTTTTCTCCCGTATATACTTTAGTTATTTGCCAAAATCTCGATCGTGGATGAAAAAATTATCCTAGTTACAGGGGCTGCCCGTTCTGGGAAAAGTGAATGGGCCGAATATTTAGCCAAAATCAGCCAAAAACCCGTTATTTATATCGCCACCTCCTCGGTGGATGAAAAAGATCAAGAATGGTGCGATCGCATTGAAAGACACCGGCAGCGACGTTCCCCCCAATGGCAAACCCAAGAAATTCCCCGACAATTAAGCGAAACTATTGATAATAGCCCATTTTCTCACTGTTTATTGATCGATTCCCTCGGTACTTGGGTAGCCAATTGTTTAGAAATGTCGGCAGCCGAATGGTTAGAAATCAGCGATCGATTCTTGTATTCCCTCAAAAATGCGGCGGTTGATGTTATTCTGGTAGCGGAAGAAACCGGTTGGGGTGTGGTTCCCGCTTATCCCCTCGGTCGTCTGTTTCGCGATCGTTTAGGCGATCTCTGTCGTAGAATTGGCACAATAGCAGACGCAGTTTATCTAGTTACCGGCGGCCATGCTCTTAATTTAAGTCAATTGGGTCAGTCTTTGTCGATAATTGGGCAGTAGAGAAGATGAGCAACGATTATCGCCGAGAAATCGAGAAAAATGCCACCGATCAGGGAGTATGGCAAGATGCAACCACTTTTTTTGTTACTGCTAGTAAAAGTTAGAAAAAGATCATGAGTCAAGTTAAAACCATCTCCGGACGAGCTTTACCCTTGCGAGGCAACGATATTGACACCGATCGCATTATTCCGGCTCGTTTTTTGCGTTGTATCACCTTTGAAGGTTTAGGAGAACAGGTGTTCGCCGATGATCGAGCCGCTTTACAGGGGAGTCATCCTTTCGATCTACCCCAGTACCAAGGGGCGAAAATTTTGGTAGTTAATGGTAATTTTGGTTGTGGATCTTCTCGGGAACACGCACCGCAAGCGATTTTACGTTGGGGAATTCAAGCAATTATCGGGGAAAGTTTCGCCGAAATATTTTTTGGCAATTGTATCGCTAATGGGGTTCCCTGTGTCACTGCTGAGGCTAAAACCATCGCCCATTTGCAGGATTTAATTGCAGCTAATCCCGAAATTCCCGTCGATCTTTCCTTAACAACCATGACGGTGGAATGGGGGGATTTTGTCGCTACCGTCTCTATGAATGAAGGTTCCCGACAGATGTTAATAGAAGGGGGTTGGGATACCTGCGGACAGCTGTTACAAAATCTCGATCTGATTGAATCTACCGCACAAAAGTTACCCTATTTAAGTTTCGTTTAGAGAAACAATCTAGGCTGAGGGTGCGTTAGTAATAGATTAACGTACCCCGGCAGCGATTTTGTTGGAGATGCCGCGGCTGTAAATATTAAAAAATCTGCCCTATGACTCATCCTGATAATAATCTCCAAAATATCCAAGAACCGATTTTAAACGCTCCCGAAGATGTGCGAAAAATCATTGATCGAGTTTTAAAATTGGAAAGAGATAAGTTATACCAGCGCAATCCTCGCAATATCAATGATGATGTTTTAACGATTATTAAAGAAGTCATTCAATAATCAGTTATCAGTTATCGGTTCACTGTTTACTGTTCACTGAAAAAACTTACCCATCATCCCCTCTATATAAATATGAAACTACTATCAATAAAGTTATGTAATTTTCGACAATTTTATGGTAAGACTCCTGAGATACATTTAGCAGCAAGTTCTCGCAATACAACGGTAATTTATGGCAATAATGGGGCGGGAAAAACAACAATTTTAAATGCTTGTACCTGGGTTCTTTATGAAAAATTTACAGCAGCTTTTGCCGAACCAGAGTTATTAGTTAATAAACGGGCAATTACCGAAGTAACCACGGGAACTTCCATAGAATGTTCGGCAGAAGTAAACTTTGAACATGAAAATAA
Organism: Microcystis wesenbergii FACHB-1317; assembly: GCF_014696875.1. Taxonomy (GTDB): domain Bacteria; phylum Cyanobacteriota; class Cyanobacteriia; order Cyanobacteriales; family Microcystaceae; genus Microcystis; species Microcystis wesenbergii_A. Next base: position 94,364 of record NZ_JACJQV010000166.1, read on the forward strand.
ACGCTATCAGGTAAAACGAAAATTTTTCGCCTACCAAGATGTAAATAGTAAAATTAAATACGGTTCAAATAGTTTATATATGCTCTACGCTGGTGATGATGGTAATTGGTACACACCCAATCAACCACCAGAGGATATTATTAATCAAATCTTACCCGAAAGTTTACACCGTTATTTCTTTTTTGATGGCGAATATATCGATCATCAATTTCGCAGTAGTAGCCAAGGTAAAATCGCCGAGGATACAAAAGAATTATTGGGAGTTAAAGTATTAGACAGAGCGATCGAGCATTTAAAAAAAGCCAAAAAATCTTTACAAGATGATCTTAAAGATTTAGGGGAATCGGATTTAAAAAAGTTATTGAAACAGGAAAGTAAAATCGAGCAGGATTTCGAGAAATTAAAACAGCGTCAGCAGGATATTATTAACCAGTTATACCAGCAGGAAGAATTTAAAAAAGCCGTCACTAATCGCTTACTAGAGTTAAGTGGTGCCGAGGAATTAAAACAGTTAAAAGAAAAATTAGAACAACAGGAAAGAAATCTGCGGCAAGATTTAGTTAGAACGAAGGATAAGTTAAAGAAATTAATTTCTCAGCAAGCTTATCAAGTCTTTTTAAAAGGAATTAATCAAAATTTTCAGCAATTAATTGATCGCCTACGACAACAAGGGGAATTACCCAGTGGTATTAAACAGCAATTTGTCCAACAATTATTAGAGCGGAAAAAATGTATTTGTGGCCAGGAATTACAGGAAAATAGCCAAGCTTATTTACAGGTACAAGACTGGATGAATAAAGCAGGAATGGCCGATGTAGAAGAAGCAGCCATTCGCTTATCTTCCACAGTCAAAGAAATAGATAAACGAGTCTTAGATTTTTGGCAAGAAGTGGATAATTATCAAGCTAATATTCACCAATGGCGCTTAGAATTATCTTTGGTAGAATCAGAATTAGATGAAGTGCGGGATAAATTTCGCCATTATCCCGATGAAGATATTAAAAATCTGCAATCTCGCTTAGATGCGATCGAGGATTCCCTCAAAGATTTACGCTTGGAACAGGGCAGCAATAAAAATCAACTAGATATCTATGAAAAAGAGTTAGAATCCCTGCAAAAACAGGTACAGAAACAGCAACAAAAAGAGGAAAAATATAATTTAGGACAACGACGTATTTTAGCGACTCAAGAGGCAATTAATCGCATTAGTGAGGTAAGACAGAGATTAGAAAATCAGTTTCGTTTGTCCTTAGAAAAACGAGTACAGGAAATTTTTAACTCAATTTCTTTTACTCCCTATATTCCCCGTATTAGTCCCGATTACGAGGTAAGACTATTAGAAAATACCACAGGATTTGCCATTCCCGTGGCAGCTTCCACCGGAGAAAATCAGATTCTCAGTTTATCTTTTATCGGGGGAATTATCGATCGAGTGCGAGAATGGAGTCAGAAAAATACTTTGATGGGAATTGATAGCAGCACTTTTCCTCTGGTGATGGATTCCCCTTTTGGTAGTCTTGATCATATCTATCGTCGGCAAGTTGCGATCGCTATTCCTAAATTAGCCAATCAGTTAGTTGTTTTAGTGACAAAAACTCAATGGAGAGGAGAAGTAGAAACCGAGATTTCTCCCTATATTGGTAAAGAATATGTGTTAGTTTATAATTCTCCGAAAGCAGATTGTCAAGAGGATTTAATTAATCTTCATGGTGTTGATTATTCTCTGGTGAAACGCAGTCCTAATAATTTTGAATATACGGAAATTATCGAAGTTAATCGATTTTCCTCCTGACTGCTAAATCTGGTTATTAAAAACTGATTATTTATTCCCCTTTTTGCATGAGTGCATGAGCAGAAAACGGGTTTCTCGGAGAAACCCGTTTTCTGTGCGTTACTCAACGGATTTAGTATGACTGCTAAGCTAAATGGGTGCATCTCACCTTTGCAGAAATACAGACAATCAGCAATTATCAGTGACTTTTAAATTGGTACAAAAATATGAACAATCGCGTGTAAGCATCTCACCGAAAAGCTAATGCGCTCCGGGGTTTGGGTAGGGTTGATTCATGAATCAACCCTACCTTGAATTAACCCTAGTAGTTTGGGGGGTAGAACCCACCAAAAGCTTGGATTGAGTGATAAAATCGGAAGTAATGACCAATTTTAGAAGATAGTTTCCCTTTAAAAATACCAACTCAGTAGATTTACAAAAATTTTGTTGTAAGTAGTCGGACATAAATTCTGTTGTCTATCTTAAGAAATGTAAATTGCCGCAATTCTTACTGACGACCGACTCCTGACGACCGGCTACTGACTCCTTACCCCACAGTTAACTTTACTTTTGTCCAACTACTTAATAACTAAATTTTAACTTCTAATAAAACGATCAATTGCTGTGTTCATTACCCCAACACGACTGGATAATTCCACAAGTTCCGTGGTGACAATATTATAATCCCCTAAATATTTCTGGAGATTAGTTCCCTCCTGTTGATGGCCAATTTCTACTAACCTTTCCTCTCGCAATTCCTGCAAATGATCGAGGACTTCTTCTAAAGTATCTTCAAGGGGAGGTAAGGGAGAAGGAGGATTATTTGTTTGCAAAGCTTGGGTTAATTGCGTCAAAGCTTGGGTTATTTGTTGCGTGAACAGACTCAGATTAGGATGGGGAGGACTACCTCGATATTGTTCCAATTCCGTCAACAAAACTGTCACCCCGCGACCAAAACGGGGAATATAATTACTTAAAGTTATTGCCGGTTCCATTTGTGGAAAGGGTGTGCTAGGATCATCAATTAATCTTTGTAGGGCCGTTTGCATAGTTGTATTTGCTCGTCGAGCTTTATTGCGATAGGAAGATAAACTTGCAGTTTGATAGGATGATTCTCCTAAATAAACTGCCATAACTGACTGAAAAAATACTTGATTAGCTTCTAATGCTTTAATGGCAGCGAGGGAAAAACGTTCATCTTCATTAAACCGTAAAAAACCGAAGGAAAGTGCAAAAGCTAAAGCACTACCGATTAAAGTATAAACTATTCTGATATACTCTAAATTAATTCCATCATTGCTGGTATCGAGACGACTGATGATTAAAGCAAAAATTGTGATAAAAAATACGGCCAAACTATAGTGAAATCGCACCAAAGTTAAAGCGATCGCTATAGAAATAACTCCAATAATTTCCAACCAGAGCGGATTATCTATAATTCGCAACAATGCCAAAACAAAAAACGAGCCTAAAATCGTGCCAAACACCCGATTTAAAAAGCGCTGAAAAGTCAAACTAAAATCTGGTTTTAACACAATAACTAAGGTTAAACCAATCCAAAAACTATGGGTAATTCCCAGCTTATTGTAAATCAAAACTCCTAGCGCACTTCCCAAACCCAAGCGTAAACCATGGCGAAATAGGGGCGAGTCTAGATTAAAATTAGATTTTAATGGTTCCCACCAAGCTTTTTCTTGACCGTACTCTTTTTCTATCCCTTCAAAGTTCCGCTGCCAAGGATTTTTTTGATCTGAAAAGTCCTCCCTTTGCCGCAAATGTTGCGCTGTTTCACTGGCTATTTTTAGCTGTTTAAATAATTTTTTTAAACGATTATTTAATTGGGAAATTGCCACATAACTGCTATAATCATCCCGGGCATTTTCTAAAACTTTAGCTTGCAGGTTTTTTTGTTGCTCGATCGCCTTGAGTAATAGCTGCAAGCGCTCACAATCCGGTCGTTTATTTCTACCCAAAATTAACCCGGCAATATCTTCGCTAATTTCCGCCACTTGCACGAGAATATCTTCTAATAAAATACCCACCGTGGTCAGTTGTGGCAAGGGATGAAGATGAAGCAATTCTCGCAGCGCGATTAAGCTGGTATTAATGCGATCGCTATCTTCAATCAAGACGATTAACAATTCCCGCAGCTCATTCTTTCCCCAACGTCCCCGACGCGTCAAGGTGACAGTTTTCCTCGAACGGAGCAACAGCTGGCGAATTTGGTCAAAATATGGCTCCTCATTAGCATTAGAATGAGAGTGCAAGGGCAAAGAGCGGAGATAGGTGGCGATACCCTGAAAATTTTCCGCCGTTACCTGACGTAAAGGCTGATTAGGGCGAAAAGGCCAGATAAACAGGGCCAAAAAAATTGTCCATCCCCCTCCCAACACAGCGATTCCGGCCCGTTGTAAAGCGACGACCATATCTCCCGATGGCAAAGAAACGGCCAAAAGCAGCAATAAACTAATTACTACCCCAGCTAACGCCCCATTTTCCCCGTAAACTGTCAAATAACCCGCTAGAAACAACCCGCAAAAAACTATCACTACGGTCAATCCTAACCAAGCACTGGCTAATGTACCGATAATCAAAGCTAGAGCCATCCCAATAGTCGTAGCGACCAGGGTTTTCGCTCTCAGGCAGTAAAGCCCCCCCACATCGGCTAAAATCAAGGTTTGAGCCGCTAAACCGACCATTAACCCCACTTCTGACCGATCTAAAATATCACCGATAATAATCGGTACTGTGATCGCTAATAAAGTCCGAATCCCCCGCTCGATCTCGATATCGCCACTAGGACGCAATAAAAAACCAAATCGCTGAAGTAGCATATAGCACTTATCTTAATGGTGAGGTATGAGGTTTTCGTTTTCGGGAGTCAGCATTCTCCGAGTCACCTGATTAGGGAAAGATTTCTCTCCTGTCTCCTGACTCCTAACTCCTTAATTCTGCTGTATTAGGGCAGCCAACGGGGTTTAAAACCAGCGTTGAGTTCTTGAGGCAGAATTTTCGGGATGCTATTGGGACTGAATTGATCGGGGAGTGGCAATAACCAGAGACGACCATCGGCAATGCTCGATCCCTCCCCAGTGACTAAATCATTTCCGACTCCAAAGGGTATGGTTGCTAACTGATCAAATAATAAGGCCACGCCATCAGGAGACATACTCATCTGCACGTCACGATAATTAGGTAAGGCCAGCAGGGGTGTCATTTTACCTGTTTCTAGCTCAATAATCCCTAAAAATGGTTCTTCTTTCACCTTGCCATCGCTGCCCATAACCAGATCGCTTTTCAGACAGTAAAGGGTTTTTTCTTGTCGCGGTTCAAATTCACAGCTAATAATCGGATTAGCTGTTCTTAATAGTAGTCTTGACTCTCCCCGATCGTTGAGCAGAAATAGCGATCGCTGATTATCCGGTTCTGATTTCACCATTAATTTTTGGCTACCATCCCGGGAAAAAGCGAGGATTTTCTCGTAGGTGGGCAAAAATTGCGGTTTTCCCCCTTGTACATCCAAAGGAATCACCGCTACCCCTCCCGTTTGACTGACAACCGCTTTTTTACCGTCGGGAGATAGTAAAAAATTATCCCCTTGCATTCCTAACGGTCGCGATTGTCCATCATCCCTGATTACCCATAAACTGGCATCCCCTGGATTCCCGTGATTGATTCTCTGCACGATTAGGGTTTTGCCGTTATCTGAGAGATTAAAGCGCAGATTTTGATAGGTTTTCGCATCTAAAAACCTTTCTATACGACCACTGGGCAAATTTTGACCATGTTCGTCATGATTTAACCCCGTGGTAATCGTGTAAAGTTGCTGTTTCGGGGTATCTCGTCCTAAGTCAGAGCGATCGAAGGCCGAGAATAAAATTTTATCCCCCCTCGGATACATTTGAAAATCCGTGACCACCAGATCCCCAGGGGTAAGGATGGTTTTTTTCAGTTCTGTGACGTTATTTGCCCCCTGAATGATATTACAGACGATTAAACGGCCTCTTTCCTCTTGGTTGACTCCAATATAGGCAAAAGCTCGATCGTGGCTGTAAAATTCCCCGATCAAGTCCTCCCCTTGAGCAATAGGTAACTTTACTTGATATTTTTTGCCGTAGATCGGCAATTCTGTCAAAGTATAGGTCAAGCGATCGCCGGCCCAGCTAATTTTACCCGGTAAGGGAGGATTGATCGCCAAGCTGGTTTCTATATCGGAACGGTCAATCGGCCGATTAAAACTTAAAGTAAAATAATTGTCCCTAACGCCGATTTTTCGCCCTTGCCAGCTAAAATTCTCCCCTCGGGTCGGGACTTGATTTCCCTGGAGCAAAATCGACGATATTGCGGCAATTAAAGCCAAAATACTCGCTAACACTAAGCGATCGAACCAAGCTAATCTTTTCATCAGTTATCAGTTATCAGTTATCAGTAGTCGGTTGTCAGGAGATTGCTTTTATTTATTCTCCCATCTCCCCCCTCTACAATAATTACTCGCCACCAGAAATACCTTGGCCTAATATCATACTTTGTGCTTTTTGTCAAAAAAACTTTTTTTTTGCAATAAAACTACATAAAAAAAAGATCATCGTTGTGGGTGAAATTGACTGATTTAACCGTCTTAATTAGGATCACCTTCTAGGTGTGGCAAGGGTTTCAGCCATTGCTGCCTAAAAAAGCACAAAATAACCCACTATGAAATTCTATCAAATCGCTGTAACCATTGGAACATCGTCGTTAAATAAAAATCTTTCTCAATTAATTCTTAAGAATTTATAAATATTGCGGAATGTTAATTTAAATATTCTCAAGTTTTTGGAGTTAGTAGATAATTTTTGCTTATCTTTGTCGGAAAATAGAACTCCTGCAAAAATCCCACATCTACCATTGGGTTAGAAGTCAGAAGTCTCCGAGTCAGGAGTCAGGAGTCAGTTATCAGGAGGCAAAAGGCAAAAGGCAAAAGGCAAAAGGCAAAAGGCAGCTTTATTCTCCCGACACCCCACACCCCACACCCCACACCCCACACCCCACACCCCACACCCCACACCCCACACCCCCCCGATGTCGGGGGGGCAGGGGGGGTCACACCCCACACCCCACACCCCACACCCCACTTTCTTATCAGCTTTAGTAATGATTGTCATCGGTTTTTTCAATCGAATAAATAAAAACGCCCCCAAAAAGGAAGCGTTTTTTAACTTATCATGAGGACTTAGCAAAATGTGTGCAGAGTTAGAACGCGGATGTTGGATGGGGATCCAGCATCTGTTTATTTTTAACCATCGATCGCCGCTGCCGTCAAGGCCATGGGGATAGCATCACCGGAAGCTAAATCGAGGGGGAAGTTATACGTTCAAGTGTATTTACAGCCCCGGCAATGGTGTCCCTTTTTTGGGTTTATTTATTTCAAAATTTATCTCTTTATTTGTATATTTTTAAACTTGTATAAAATTGATTTAAGTTTTGTAAAAAGTAGTTGACAAAATCCGATCGAGATCAAGGATAACCCTATCCTTAAGGTGGACAAAATATGGTAAGGTGGACTGAGTAATAAAACTTATCACTAACCTATTATCAGTGACAAGTGCCAAATTCACCAGAGAAGGCTAAATATAACTATGTCCAAACGGTTTAAATTCGACTCCTCCGAGATGATTTATCTCACCGATAAACTGATGAATGCGGCCAGCAATCGTTACTCGATCGTCGTGCAAGTCGCTAGACGGGCCAAACGCGTCCGCTACGATACCGTAGAAAATATCGATGACCCGATGATTAAACCCGTCCAACGGGCCCTGATGGAAATGACCGACGAATTAACCGAACCGGAATTATTACGCGATTAATCCCCTAAAATTGCCTGGAACCCACCCTTACATTTCATCGGGGTTGATACCCAGTGATCTTAGTCTTTCCGCTAGTCGTTGGGCTTTTTGTTCCGCTTCCTCTTTGGCTAAACGTTCTTGCTGGGCGAGCGCCGCAGCTGCCCTCGCCCTTTCCTCTGCGGTTAAATAGCGATTTCCCGATACTGGGAAGAAGGCGATTTTTGTGTAGGAAAGGTTAACCATAGCGATTGTTTTGACTAGGGAGATTACCAAGTATTCGGTTGAAAGTCGGCATCATTAATAATGGCCACCGTATCCCCAGAGGGTTTAATCACAAATAGACCTTTTTTATATGCGTATCGATCGATTCCCTCGTTGATTTCAATTCCTGCCACTGCACCGTAGGCTCGATAGTTTTTATAATGGGGAAAAGCGATTTTAAAACGAGTCAATTTTTCAATAAATTCATCCACATCATCTTTAGATAATCTAGATTTACATTCCACCACCACGAGATCGGTATCATCCACCCCTAGGATATCAATTTCCATGGCGATGCCCTGACGTTTGACTCTAGCACGGGGATAAACTTCCTTAATATCAATGCCTTTTTCCTGAAAAAGCCGTAAAACCGCCGGTTCTACCAACTCTTCCACAAATCGACCCCAGCGAGTGGTGAGACTATCTACCGCTTTGCTGGTTCGTTCAACCGTCCGTTTCAGTTCTGTCATCGAGCGATCGCTTTCTAGTTTAGATTCGGCCAGGAGGTTCTCTATTTCGACTCTATGGCGATCATATTCCGCCTTGGATTCGGCAACCAGGCGATCATATTCCGCCTTGGATTGGGCAACCAGGCGATCATATTCCTCAGCCCGGCGATCATATTCCGCCTTGGATTGGGCAGCCCGGCGATCATATTCCTCAGCCCGGCGATCATATTCCGCCTTGGATTGGGCAGCCCGGCGATCATATTCCTCGGCGGAAGCGCGGAATAGCTGGTAAATATCCTCAAGAGTTACTGGTTCACTCATAGACTTGCCTCTAAAACACCCCTGATCATTTTAGCGATTCCGTCGAAAAGCCGGACGAGAGCGGGAGAGCAAAACGGCCAGAAATATTAAGAATTATTTAAAAGACTTGACAAAAGTGCGGGGGTGTGTATTTTTTCTGGAGTTTACTTGGTTCCAAAACTTGCATAATCCTTACAACGCTCAAAGAGCTTGATTTTACATGAAACTAACGATTATGGGCATTTCATCTGGGGTTGCCTTCGCGACATAAATGCTAATAAACTAGAGTTCTTGCATAATTAATTTTTGAGAGGGCAAAAATGAGAAAAATAGGCGTAAAATTGCATAAAATCCTTAAATAGACCATTTAATTGATTATTATTCATTCTTAATTCTCCTGACTACTGACTCCGTTCGGCTGATCTCACGGCCGAAGCCTAACCCTAACAACAATTTTTGATTTTTACAAGAGGTCTATTATAGGAAAGGTTAACCATAGCTCCTGCAAGGGTGGTGTTTGATTGATGACAATTCTAGCAGATAGCATCAATGCGCTTTGACCAAGGCAGTCCTGGCACCGATAACCACAGCGCTCAACTTCCGCGAGAATGCTAATATAAAAAAGCTATTGGCTAATTTTTTCCTATTTTAACTTGCAATATGCTCCCGCCTAATCTCGATCGCATCGTCGAACGCCTCAAACGTCGTACCGATCCTAAGCAAAAATACGAACAATTACTAGCTTTTGCTAAAAAACTAGAACCAATACCAGAATCTGCCAAAATACCCACTAATAAAGTCCCTGGCTGTGTATCCCAAGTTTATATCACTGCCGACATCGAAAATGGCCAAGTTTGGTACAAAGGGGATTCCGACGCACAATTAGTCAAAGGTTTGGTTGCTTTGTTAATCGAGGGGTTAAATGGACTGACTCCCACAGAAATCCTGCAAGTCACCCCGGATTTTATCGAAGAAACCGGTTTAAAAGTCAGTCTTACCCCTTCCCGCGCCAACGGCTTTTATAATATTTTCCAATTAATGCAGAAAAAAGCTCTCGGTTTTCAGTTGGGAATGTCCGCTTAGATGTCTAGTTTTCTGATTCCGGTTCCTTTGATTCGGGAATCTCGCAGTTTTGGAAACGAGTATCCACCAGCGAACGCGTGCAACCCCAATTACTCGGTATTCCCGACGGCCAACCCATCCGCAAAGCTTCCGGACAGATGGCCATCACTGTTAACTGACAGTCAATTAACTGAAAACCCTCTTTCTCGCACTGTTTGAGACTGTGTTTGAGAATGGAATCATTGTTAAATTCGATGGTTTTATTACACTGAATACAGACCAAATGATGATGGTGGTGGGGATAGGGTTGATTGAGTTCGTAGTGTTTATGACCTTCGGCCAATTCTAACTCCCGCAAAATTCCCATCCGCGACATTAGTTTAACACTGCGGTAAATCGTCGATAAACTAATTCCTTCCCCCCGTTTGTCCAGTAATTCCTGCAATTCCTCAGCACTGAGATGATTGCCTTTCGGTAAATTCTGGAAAACGTGCAGAATTTTCTCTCGCTGGGGAGTTAAGCGCCACCCCCGCGCGTTGAGTTCCGCTTTCAGGGAGGAAGCAGTGTAGGCAGACATAAGCGATCGACTCTCAATAAAAGCTATTTAATTGACAATGATAGTCGTTTCGGTGAGCCATTGGCAACAATTTTCAGTAGTTGAAAATTCAACCCCCATTCAAGTATGAAAAATTACTATGAAGTCCTGCAAATTCCCCGTAATGCCAGTAATAATCAGATAAAAGCCGCTTTTCGTCGTCTGGCCCGGCAATATCACCCCGATTATAATCCCAATGCTCCAGAGGCAGTCAGAAAATTTCGGGAAATTGAACAAGCTTATCGGGTTTTGAGCGATAAAGGGCAAAGAAAAGAGTATGATCGCAGTTTATACCCGGAAATACCCACTTTTAACCGCAGTGCCGAGGATTTTTATCAACAGGGATGGCACTACGCTCAAGAGAAAAATTATCAACTAGCGATCGCATTTTACCAGCAAGCGATCGCAATTAATCCGCAATTTTGGCAGGCCTATCTGCAACGGGCGGAAGTTTACTACCATAATCAGCAGGATCGGCAAGTTTTAAGCGATTGTCGACAAGTTTTGCAGTTCAAACCCGATTGTTCCCAAGCTTACTATTACCTCGGTTTATCCCGTCAACGACTCGGTTACACCCAATCCTCCCTAGAAGCTTATGGCAAAGCGATCGCCATTGACCCAGATAACCCCCAATTCTATTATCAAAGAGGATTGGCTCTAGAAGAACTCTCAGAACTGCCAGCAGCACGAAAAGATTTTCAAATAGCGGCCAAGAAATTTAAGCAACAGGGAAATTTTCGCCGCTATTATGCCATTGAAAATAAATTAAGAGACCCTCAGAAAAGTTATCGACAACAGCAATCGATCAAGTGGTCAAAAACTATTTTGATTGTTTTTAATTTGCTGAAAATCTCTTGCTCATCTTTGCTCAAACCCAAGACTGGTATGGCAGAGGCTTTTTTAAAGTACAACCGTAATCAGGCTTTAGCTACGGGAGTATTGGCGGCAATAATCAGCAGTTTTTTTATCGCTTTGACTTGGCAAAACTGGACAGTTAAATCTGAGTTTTTGCTGTTATTAGGCTGGGCAGTATTTCCTTTTATTGTTCTGACTTTATCTAGTTGGTTAGGCAGAAAATTAAGTAATAAATATGGTAGTCTGGTTGGCGATATATTTTTAGGCGGCTTGATAATTTTGCCCTTTTCCCTCGTCATTTTGCTCACTTCCTATTTATCCATAAATGGCGATATTATTGGCGCAATTATCGGTGTAACCGGCGGTTATCTAACTGGAATGCTCTACTATGGTTATCGCCATTTATCCAATATTTCTTGGACGATCTCTTTACTTTTACTCCCTTTTGTGCTAGGGTTTCTTACGTTTAATATCTGGGGAGTTTATTATTATCTCTAAATCTTCCGGGGTATTACAGTTAAATAAAATCTCGGAATTATCGATAATTAATTCCTCCACCACAGAGACATTTAACCACTTTTGAAAAGAAGTTCCCCCTTGCTTAATATAAGTCTGCAAAGATGCTAAACAACGACGATGATAAAAAGCACAGAGAGGCTCCCAACGCTCACCGCACCGGGGAACCAAAGCGATGGCATTTTCTGGTACAGTGGCTAATAATCTTGACCATTCTTGAATAATTGAGGGCGTTAGTAAAGGTAAATCGCAAGCGAGTAATAAAACCCAATCGGTTGATACAAAAGTTAATGCCAAGGCAAAGGCCAATAAAGGCCCCCTAGTGGGGAGAGGTTCCTTGATTATTCGGCAGCATTGGGGAATGATAAGTTCATAACGTTCCGGCCAAGGCGTAATCACAGACACTTGTACGGCACAATCTTGGGCAATTAAACAGATATTCTCCAGAAAAGAGAGACCCTGAAAAGATAACAATGCTTTATCTCGTCCCATACGGGAACTTTGACCACCAGCCAGAATTAACGCCGTTAAAGCGGGAAAATCACTCATAATAACCAGTTCTATCGGAAAAATACCATGATTAATCACGATCCTTTTGGCGATCGCAAATTAGAGCGCCTGCAATTAATGTTATATCTAATTCCCTTTCTAGGAGTGATTCCCTCCGCTTGGACATGGTATCGAGGGGAAGCAAAGGGAAAAGAACGGCAAATTAGTCGCTTATCCCTAAATTTAACGCTAGGATGGCTACTTTTTTACGCTTTCCTCTGGACTGGGGCTACTTTCAGCGACCAAACCTTGAGTTTTCGCTTTTTATACTTAAACGGTTTATTAACTTCTGCTTATATTCTCCTCTGTCTAGGAATTATCTTCAAAGTTTGGCGGCAAAAATAAATAGCTAGGCAGTCAACTTGATTCTTTTGGCCAAGTCAAGGCCAAACCCCCTGAATACCAATCGGCTCTCTTGCTTTAGCCCCCTAGATACTTTTTCTCGGGTTATCCCAGAAGGGTTAAAAATAAACCACAGAGGCAGGAAGAACACAGAGAAGAGGACAGATTCAATGATTGACACTCCCATCGCTAAAAGCGAGGGATTCTTGGTTCACTGACTCAAGTTGTCTTGACAGGTATTTCTACCAACCAAAATAGAGCTTAAATCTCCCCAAGCGTTTAGGTCTGACGACCAGCTTCCGATATGCCCTATCGTAGCTTTTTTGAGTATATTTAATGCCGCCATCTTGTCCCTATCTTCTATATACCCACACAAACAAACATGAGTTCTAACTGATAGAGACTTTTTGACTAACCGACCACAATTAAAGCATTCTTGGCTAGTATAGGCGGGATTAACTGCAATAGTTAATCGTCCGTATTTAATGCCAAAGTACTCTATCCATTTTCTTAATTGTGACCAACCAGCATCATTGATACTCTTAGCTAGTTTTCGATTACGCACAAGGTTCTTGACTTTTAAATCCTCGTAGGCTATCAAGTCGTTTGACTGAATTAAACGGAGTGCCAATCTTTTAGCAAACTCTTCTCGTTGCCTACTTACTTTTAAGTGTCCCTTAGCGTATTTTTGACTAGCTTTTTTGTAGTTGTTTGATTGGGGTTGACCTTTTCTAAACTTTTTCGACTTTCTTCTATTCAGTTTATTAAGACGCTTTTCGGATTTTCGATAATACTTAGGAGGCTCTACTGTATTCCCGTTACTGTCAGCATAAAGATATTTTAGTCCCATATCTAGCCCTACACACTGTTTTGTCGGTTCTAATTGTGGGGTTATATCTCTAGCATCGAGTTTTAGTATTAACTGGCAATAATATCCATCAGCCCTTTTAACTATTCTTATCCGTTGAATTTGCCATTCTTGAAAATCAAACAAGTCTCGACTACCAATTAGTTTTAACTCCCCAATGTTTTTTCCATCAGTGAAAGTTATTTTCTTGGTATCTCGATTAAGTTTCCAACCTGACTTTTTAAATTCAACAGAATGAGTACGTTTAGAGTATTTTGGATAGCCTTTCTTGCCAGCAATTTTATTCTTACAATTGTTATAGAACCTAAGAATAGCAGTCCAAGTCCGTTCGCAAGCCTGTTGACAAGCTGTAGAGTTAAGGTCTTGAACAAAAGGGTATTCACTTCTTAATTGAGTGACATATTTATATACATCCTTTTGTCCTACACCTTTATTGTCTTCCCAATATCTAAGACATTTATTCCGAACAAACTGTACTGTCCGAATAGCCTCATCAATGGCTTGATATTGAGATGGTTTTCCTCTAAGCTTGTACTCTAAAACAAACATTTTGCGTTATCGACCTAACGATCGCAAACTATTCTAGCATACTAAAATTAAATTGGCAACTATAGATTAGAGTTATTTTTAGTCGTGCTTCGCTGTTCTATGCTGGCGGAACCTTTCATCTCCGAGGTGAAACCGAGGGTTCCTTCAAGCCGACATTATAGGTAAAACCTACCCATCACACAAAGGACAAGAGTGCCTAGAAATCTAGCCAAGTTGCTCAAATCCATGCTAGTCTCTTGATAATTAATAATATCTCCATAAATAAGCACTAGATGAATTCCACTCTAATCAAAGTTCCCTTTGTGGATTTAACTTGGCAAAATCAGCCCCTACAAGCAAAAATTACCGAGGCAATCCAAACAGTTATCGACCGGGGAGATTTTGTTTTAGGCCAAGCTTTAGCCGAATTTGAAACCGCCTTCGCCCAAGCTTGCGGAGTCGAGTATGCTGTGGGAGTAGCTTCTGGCACTGCTGCCCTTGCTCTTGCTTTACAAGCTTACGGCATCGGTGCTGGGGATGAAGTGCTAGTCCCCGCTAATACCTTTGTCGCCACCCTCATGGCTGTTATGCAAGCGGGAGCTAAACCGGTTTTAGTCGATTGTCACCTCGATACGGCCTTAATTAGAACTCTTGCAAATTAATTATATGTTATAATGATGGGTTAACTAATTTTCCCAAAAAAATTAGTTAACCCGTACATTTGTCCTGAATGAAAACTTGAAGTTTAACTTTTAACTCAAAACTCTTTAGAGCTGCTTTAATTTGGTTATCAAAACCTCTTTATTTAAGCGGCACAAACTATCTCAA